>NZ_JANX01000042.1 GCF_000767795.1 Inquilinus limosus MP06
CTGCCAACGCCGTCGGCTTCCTGTTCCAGGCCCGCGACGCCGGCGCTGGGCTGCTCGGCAACGCCATCGTCGCCCTTTGCGCCCGGCCGGAGTTGCGCCGTGCGGTGACCGCCGACCGCACGCTGCTGCCCGGGCTGGTGCAGGAGGTGCTGCGCTGCGACCCGCCCGCCCAGAACACCCGCCGTTTCGTCGCCGAGGACACCGAGATCGCCGGCCAGAGGCTGCAAGCGGGCGACGCGGTGCTGGTCGTCATCGCCGCCGCCAACCGCGACCCGGCGCTGAACCGCGATCCCGACCGCTTCGACCCGGCCCGGACCGGCCGCCGACGGCTGACCTTCGGCCATGGCCGGCACGCCTGCCCGGGCGAGGACATCGCCGCCGTCATCGCCGTGGCCGGCCTCGACGCCCTGCTCGACCGGCTTTCGCACTGGTCCGAGCGGCCGGCGGGCTACAAGCCGTCGCCGAACATCCGGATGCCGCGGTTTGCGTGATACCGGTGACCCCTCGCCGTCACAGCAATGACGGCAACGGAGCCCGAGCGGAACCGCCGTCCCCCTACCCGAACGCCTCGACCACCGCGTCGATGAAGCTGCGCAGCTTCGGCGTCGGGCGGCGATCGGGCGCGAACAGGATGTGCATCGGCCGCGACGGCGCCTGATAGCCCGGCAGCACCTGGACCAGACGCCCGGCGGCGATGTCGTCCTGCAGCAGCCCGTCCGGCTGCAGGATGATGCCCAACCCCTCCAGCGCCGCGCTGCGCAGCGCCTGGCCGCTGTTGACCGAGGCGCGGCCGGTGACGCGGACCGCGTGCTCCCGCCCGTCGGCATCGGTGAACTGCCACAGGTCGCGCGGCTCCCAATGGGCGAAGCCGAGGCACTCGTGGCCGGCCAGATCCTCGGGCCGCGCCGGCGTGCCGCGTTCGGCCAGATAGGCCGGGGCGGCGCAGGCGACCAGGCGGTAGGGCCGCAGCCGGCGGGCGATCAGGCTGGAATCGGGCAGCGGCGCGATCCGGATCACCGCCTCGTAGCCCTCCTCCACCAGGTCGACGATGCGGTCGCTCAGCGTCAGCTCGAGGCTGACCTCGGGATGGGCGCGGAGATAACCGGCCACCATCGGCATCAGCTCATGCGCGCCGAAGGTCACCGGCGCATTGACCCGCAGCCGGCCGCGCGGCACGGCACGGAGGTCCTCTGCCAGCGCCTCCGCCGCCTCGGCCTCCGCCAGCACGTTGCGGCAGCGCTCGTAGAAGGCGCGGCCGACCTCGGTCAGGCTTTGCCGCCGTGTGGTGCGTGCCAGCAGCCGGGCGCCGAGCCGATCCTCCAGGAAGCGCACATGCTTGCCCACCATCGGCGCCGACAGGCCCAGCGCCTCGGCCGCGGCGGCGAAGGACCCCGCTTCGACGGCGCGGACGAACACGGCCATGCTGGTCAGTCGGTCCATGATTGGAAACCAATGGTTTCGACTATCGCGACGGAAGCCACATTTATCACGACCTGGAAAGCAATCATATCGGGGGGCGTCCCGTTCACAGGAGCCCGACATGGCCCGCATCGTCCGCATCCACGAGCTCGGCGGCCCCGAAGTCCTTCGCATCGACGAGGTCGAGGTGCCGCCGCCCGGCCCCGGCGAGATCCGCCTGCGGGTCAAGGCGATCGGCCTGAACCGCGCCGAATCGATGTTCCGCACCGGCTACTATCCGGAATCGCCAAATTTCCCGGCCCGGCTGGGCTATGAGGCTGCCGGCGTGGTCGAGGCGCTGGGCCCGGGCGTCACCGGCTTCGCCGTCGGCGACGGGGTCAGCATCGTGCCGCCGCTGTCGATCACCCGCTGGGGCAGCTATGGCGAGATCGCCAACGTCCCGGCCGAGGTGACGGTGAAGCACCCGGCGAGCCTGTCCTGGACCGAGGCCGCCGCCGTCTGGATGCAGTACGTCACCGCCTATGGCGCGCTGATCGAGATCGCCGGGCTCGGCCGCGGCGATGCGGTGCTGATCAACGCCGCCTCCAGCAGCGTCGGCCTGGCCGCGATCCAGATCGCAAACCGGATCGGCGCCGTCTCGATCGCCGCCACCCGCACCGCCGCCAAGGCCGCGGCGCTGCGCGATGCCGGCGCCGCCCATGTCATCGTCACCGGGGAGGAGGACCTGGCCGCCCGCGCCCGGACCATCACCGGCGGGACCGGGGTCCGCGCCGTGTTCGACCCGGTCGCCGGCCCGGGCGTGACTGCGCTGGCCGAGGCGCTGGGCCATGGCGGCATCCTGATCGAGTACGGCGCGCTGAGCCCCGAGCCGACGCCCTTCCCGCTGTTCCCGGCGCTGGTCAAGGGCCTGGCCGTCCGCGGCTACCAGTACAAGGAGATCGTGTCCGACCCGGCCCGCCTCGACCGCGCCAAGCGCTTCATCGTCGAGGGGCTGGCCGACGGGTCGCTGAAGCCGGTGATCGACCGCGTCTTCCCGCTCGACCAGATCGTCGAGGCGACCCGCTATCTCGAAGCCAACCAGCAGATCGGCAAGATCGTGATCACGGTCTGAGGTCTTCGTGATCCGCACAATCACGTTTCATTAACGCGCAAGGATCTAACGTTTTCCTCGATATCGACCGATGCCAACGATCAATTCGGGGACTGATCATGCGCAGTATCGAACAACCTCCGCCTGCCCGGACCACCATCGACTGGGCCCGCCGCTACCTGCAGCGCCTGGACCAGCCGCTCGATCCCTGGGAAGCGGATTACTTCCGCAGCGGCTGCAACTTCCTGGCCCGCGATTCGGCCACCGGCGCGATCGCCTGCTGGAAGTCGATGAACCTGCCGATCGACCGGCGGCGCGAGACCTATACCGGGCCGATGGGCACCACGCCCCTGACCCGGCAGGAGATGGACCGCCTCTCCGGCCTGCTGGAGAAGCTGGCCGATGGCGAGGACGCCTCGCACCAGGTCGCGGCGCTGCGGCGCTTCCGCTGACCATCGGAGGACGTTGGGGGATTGATCGCCGGGCGTGGGGGCCTCCCCACGCCCGCGTCCGCTTCCGCCCGGCCTTGTCGTGGCAGGCTTTCAGTCCTCATACTTCCCGCGCCGGCAGATCCGGCGGGAGCGGGAGGGAAGTCGAATGATCCGACACAACGCCATCGGCCGGTCCTGGCTGGCCGCAGCACTCCTGGCCGCCGCGCTGGCCGTTCCCGGTGCCGCCGCGGCGCAGGATGGCTGGATCGGCAGCTGGGGCGCCAGCCCGGCCTTTCCGGTGGGGCCGGAGCTGAGCAACGCCACCGTCCGCCAACTGGTGCGGATCAGCGCCGGCGGCAGCAAGGTGCGGGTGCGCTTCACCAACGAGACCGGCACCCAGCCGCTGGTGATCGGCGCCGCCACCATCGCCCGGCCCGGCAATGCCGCCGGGTCGATCGACCCGGCCAGCAGCAGGCCCCTGACCTTCGGCGGCTCGACCTCGATCACCGTGCCGCCCGGCGCGCCGGCGATCTCCGACCCCATCGACCTCGCCGTCTCGCCGCTCGACAGCCTCGCCATCAGCCTGTTCGTGTCGCGCTGGACCGGGCCATCGGTGGTGCATCCGCTGGGCGTGCAGACCGCCTGGGTCTCGCTGGCCGGCGACAGCACGGCGGCGGCCACCCTGCCCGACGCGACCGAATCGACCATGCGCTTCATGCTGTCGCGGGTCGAGGTGGCGGCGGAAGGTGGCACGGTGGTGACGCTCGGCGATTCGATCACCGACGGCTATGGGTCGGGCACCGACGCCAACAAGCGCTGGCCGGACATCCTGGCCGAGCGGCTGTCCAAGGCCGGCGGCCCCGCGGTCGGCGTGGTCAATTCCGGCATCAGCGGCAACCGCGTGCTGCACGACCTGCCGGAGCAGCTGTTCGGCCCCAGCGCGCTGTCGCGCTTCGACCGCGACGTGCTGTCGGTGCCCGGCGTTCGCTGGGTGGTGATCATGGAGGGCATCAACGACATCGGCCATCCGGGCTCCGCCGGCCTGCCCGAGCAGGCGGTGTCGGCCGACGATATCATCGGCGGGCTGCGCCAGATCGTGACGCGCGCCCATGCCGCCGGGCTGAAGGCCTATTGCGCCACGCTGACGCCCTATGAGGACACGGTCTTCGCCCATTATTACAGCGCCGAGGGCGAGGCCAAGCGCCAGGCGGTGAATCAGTGGATCCGCACCGGCAAGGGCTGCGACGCGGTGATCGACTTCGACTCCGTGGTCCGCGACCCGGTACAGCCGTCGAAGCTGAAGGCGGAATTCGACGTCGGCGACCACCTGCACCCGAACGCCGCCGGTTATGAGGCGATGGCGAATTCGGTGGATCTGGGGCTGTTCCGCTAGGATCCGCCCCATCGCCGCGTCTTGCCGCAGGATCGTCCGATTTCTGCCGGTTTTCCCCTGACAGATGATGTGCAGCGCAAGCAATGGGGGAATCACCGTGAACTCGATACAACCGAGCCTGTGGCCCAGGCTGCGGCAGCCGCTGATCGCCATGCTGCTGGGCATCCTGCCGATCTGGCTGTTCGTGGGCATGTCGCAGACGACGACCGTCAACGGCCAGGTGGTGCAGGATTCGAGCCTGAACGTGCTGGGCGTGATCCTGGCCATCGCCGGGCTGGTCGTCGTCTTCAGGGTGCTGCGCGACGACGGGTCGTACGGCCACCAGCCGCGCTGGTGGCCGCGGACCATCCTGGCGATCCTGGCCGGGCTGGTCTGCATCCTTCAGGTCGTGCAGTCGCTCGGACTCTACCGGTTCGTCCCGTAGCAGCGATATCGGCCCGACGAGAGGGGCCGGGCGGCGGATGATTTCTGCTATACCCGGCCCCATGAGCAGCGACCGTCTTCCGACCGATATCTGGATCCAGGCGCATCTGCGCCGGCTGGGGCAGGACGCCATCCCGGCCTATGTCGTCCGCAAGGGCGACCCGCGCGCCGGCCTGCTGATCCTGAAGCTGAACCTGGGCCCGGAGGGCTGCCGGGTGCTGAGCCAGTCGCGCGACCTGGACGGCGCCCTCGCATGGCTGCCCGCCAAGGGCGGCGAGGTCCTGGCAGAGGCCGAGGCCGATGCCTATATTGCCCGTGCGGTCCAGCGCGATCCCGACCTGTGGGTAGTCGAGATCGAGGACCGCGAGGGCCGGCATCCTTTCGAGGGCAAGGTCCTCTGAAAGCCTGGGCCCCTTCGCCCTGCCCCCGCCCGCTAGCCAATGGACACTCCCGGCCGCATGGACTCGCAAGCCAACGACACCCTCGACACCGGCGCCAATCCGCTGATCGTGCCGTCGCCGCTGCAGGACCAGGCGGTGCCATTCGACCGCATCGAGGTCGCGCACTACCTGCCAGCGCTGGACCACGCGATCGCCGAGGCGAAGGGCCGGATCGAGGAGATCCTGGCGAACCCGGCGGCGCCGGATTTCGAGAACACCATCGTGGCGCTGGAGCAGGCGGGCCAGGAGGTCGACCGCGTCTCCTCCGTCTTCTACAATCAGCTCTCGGCCAAGACCTCGGACGAGCTGCAGGCGCTGGCCGCCGATTTCGGCGCCAGGAGCGCCAATTTCTCCTCCGACGTCTCGCTGGACCCGCGCGTCTTCGCCCGGGTCAAGGCGGTGTGGGACAGGCGGGACAGCCTCGGCCTGTCCGGCGAGAAGGCGCGGCTGCTGGACGACACCTATAGCGGCTTCGTCCGCAACGGCGCCCTGCTGTCGGACAACGAGAAGGGCGAGCTGCGGTCGATCGACGAGCGGCTGGCCAAGCTGACGCCGGACTTCCAGCACAATGTCTTGAAGGCGACCAACGCCTTCACCCTGTGGATCGAGGACGAGGCCGACCTGGCCGGCCTGCCGGAGGGCGCGGTCAAGGCGGCGAAGCTGGCGGCGGAGGAGCGCGACCGGGCCGAGGCCTGGGTGTTCACGCTCGACGCGCCGAGCTATGTCCCGTTCATGACCTATGCCGATCGCCGCGAGCTGCGCGAGCAACTGTGGCGCGCCTTCAACGCCCGTGCCTTCGGCGGCGAGTTCGACAACCAGCCGCTGGTCAAGGAGATCGCGGCGCTGCGCTTCCAGCGCGCCAAGCTGCTGGGCTATCCGACCCATGCCGCCTTCGTGCTGGAGAAGCGGATGGCGGAGACGCCGGCCGCGGTGGGTGCCTTCCTCGACCGGCTGCTGACCGCGTCGAAGCCGGCGGCGGAGCGCGACCTCGCCGACATCCAGGCGCATGCCAAGAGCCTCGGCGGGCCGGAGCCGCTGCAGCCCTGGGATGTCGGCTACTATTCCGAGAAGCTGAAGCAGCACCGCTTCGACTTCGACGAGGAGGCGCTGCGCCCCTATTTCCCGCTGCAGCAGGTGATCAACGGCGTGTTCGAGCATTGCCGACGGCTGTACGGCTTGGTGTTCCGCCCGTCGGAGGCCTACCCGGTCTGGCATCCGGACGTGAAGGCCTATGAGGTCTATGACGAGGCCGAGGACCGCTATGTCGGCCTGTTCTACGCCGACTTCTTCCCGCGCGCCTCGAAGCGCAACGGCGCCTGGATGACGACCTATCGCGACCAGGGCCTGTACCGCGACGGTATCAAGCGCCCGCATGTCGCCATCGTCTGCAACTTCACCAAGCCGACGGCGGACCGGCCTTCGCTCTTGTCCTATGACGAGGTGCGGACCTTCTTCCACGAGATGGGCCACGCCCTGCACGGCCTGCTGTCGCGCTGCACCTACCGGTCGCTGGGCGGCACCAACGTGTACTGGGACTTCGTCGAGCTGCCGTCGCAGATCTTCGAGAACTGGGTGCAGGAGAAGGACGGGCTGGACCTGTTCGCGAAGCACTATCGCACGGGCGAGCCGATGCCGGCCGATCTGGTGCAGAAGATCCGCGACAGCGCCCGCTTCATGGCCGGCTGGCAGTCGCTGCGCCAGACCTCCTTCGCCATGCTCGACATGGCCTGGCACGACGGCGACCCGACCGCCATCGGCTCGGTGCCGGAGTTCGAGCGCGCCGCCACCGCCCGCGCCCAGGTGCTGCCGCCGATCCCGGAGGCCAACACCTCCTCCGGCTTCAGCCACATCTTCGGCGGCGGCTACGCCGCCGGCTACTACAGCTACAAATGGGCCGAGGTGCTGGACGCCGATGCCTTCGAGCTGTTCCGCGAGAAGGGCCTGTTCGACCCGGAGACCGCGAAGAGCTTCAAGGAGAACGTCCTGGAGCGCGGCGGCACCGAGCATCCGATGGAGCTGTACAAGCGTTTCCGCGGCCGCGAGCCGGATCCGGACGCGCTGCTGCGGCGGGACGGGCTGATGTAGCGGTTCGCCGATAGAGCGGTTCGCCCTTCTCCCTCCCTGTCATGCCTGGGCTTGACCCGGGCATCCAGAAGCTGTCGACATCCTCTGGATTGCCGGGTCAAGCCCGGCAATGACACTTATGAATGTCATTGCCAAGACCATGCCTTCGAACATCGACCCGATCGACCGCCGCCGCACCTTCGCGATCATCGCCCACCCGGACGCCGGCAAGACCACGCTGACCGAGAAGCTGCTGCTGTTCGGCGGCGCCATCCAGATGGCCGGCGCCGTCAAGGCCCGCGGCGAGCAGCGCCGCGCCCGGTCGGACTGGATGAAGGTGGAGCGCGAGCGCGGCATCTCGGTCACCGCCTCGGTGATGACCTATGACTATGACGGCCACACCTTCAACCTGCTGGACACGCCGGGCCACGAGGATTTCTCGGAGGACACCTACCGCACCCTGACGGCCGTCGACAGCGCGGTGATGGTGATCGACGCGGCCAAAGGCATCGAGGACCAGACCCGGAAGCTGTTCGAGGTCTGCCGCATGCGGAACGTGCCGATCACGACCTTCATCAACAAGATGGACCGGGAGAGCCGCGATCCCTTCGACCTGCTCGACCAGATCGAGCAGGAGCTGCAGCTGCACGTCACCCCGGCGACCTGGCCGATCGGCAGCGGCCGCGGCTTCCTGGGCTGCTACGACCTGTTCCACGACCGGCTGGTGCTGATGGCCAAGGGCTCCAAGGGCGCCCTGCCCGAGGAGGGCGAGACCTGCACCGGCCTGGACGACCCGAAGCTGGACCGCCTCTTGCCGGCCGACGCCGTGGCGACGCTGCGCGAGCAGGTGGAGATGGCGCGCGGCCTGTGCCCGGATTTCGACCTGGAGATGTTCCGCGAGGGCCATCTGACCCCGGTGTTCTTCGGCTCCGCGGTCAACAATTTCGGCGTGCGCGAGCTCTTGGACGGCATCGGCGCCCTCGCCCCCTCGCCCCGGCCGCAGCCGACGGCGGACCGGCTGGTCGACCCGGAGGAGAACAACGTCTCGGCCTTCGTGTTCAAGATCCAGGCCAACATGGATCCGAAGCACCGCGACCGCATCGCCTTCGTCCGCCTGGCCTCGGGCCATTTCAAGCGCGGCATGAAGCTGAAGCATGTCCGCTCCGGCAAGGTCATGAACATGCACAATCCGGTGCTGTTCCTGGCCCAGGACCGCGAGCTGGCGGAGGAGGCCTGGGCCGGCGACATCGTCGGCATCCCCAACCACGGCAATCTGCGCATCGGCGACGCACTGACCGAGGGCGAGGATCTGCGCTTCACCGGCATCCCCAGCTTCGCGCCCGAGCTCTTGCAGCGGGTGCGGCCGGACGATCCGATGAAGGCCAAGCATCTCGGCCGGGCGCTGGAGCAGCTGGCCGAGGAAGGTGCCGCCCGGGTGTTCAAGCCGCTGCTGGACGCCAACTGGATCGTCGGCGTGGTCGGCGCTCTGCAGTTCGAGGTGCTGGCCGACCGCATCCGCACCGAATACGGCATCCCGGTGCATTTCGAGCCGGCGCCCTACTACACCGCGCGCTGGATCGAGTCGGACGACGCCGCGGCGCTGAAGTCCTTCCAGGACGGCGTGCGCAGCGCCATGGCCGAGGACCATGACGGCGCCCCGGTCTTCCTGGCCCGCAACGCCTGGCATCTGGACACGGTGACGAAGGAAAACCCGGCGCTGCGCTTCCTGAAGACCAAGGAGCAGACGGCGTAAGCGGCCATCTGTCCCTTCCCTCCCCGTCATCCCCGCGAAAGCAGGGATCTCTTGATGATCGCGCCGAGATCCCGTGTCTGCGACGCAGCACTGCGTGCCGCAGCGCGCACGGGATGACGATGATGGGACCGTCGGTGTCGGGCTCTACGTCTTCGTTCTGATCGCCCCCACGAACGCCTCGATCGCGCCGCCCAAGGCGGCGGCGATCTCGGCATCGGCCAGGATGCCGCGCTCCGGCAGCTTGCGGCCGAGCAGCGGCACGGCGATCGAGGCTTCCGGCACCATCCGCGCCGTCATCACCACCAGCGTCTCCGTCAGCGCCTCCTGGGCGTGATGCGCCCGGGGCGAGGCGTTGATCAACGCCACAGGCTTGTCGACGAACTCGCCGGTCGCCACCACCCAGTCGAGCGCGTTCTTCATCACCCCGGCGACGCCATGGGCGTATTCCGGGCTGGAGATCAGCACGCCGTCCGCCGCCGCCAGCCGCGCCCGGAAATCCACCACTGCCGGAATGGCGTCGGGATCGAGGTCCGGGTTGAAATGCGGCAGGTCGGCGAGGCCGCCATAGACCGACACCTCGACCCCTTCCGGCGCCAGCGCCGCCATGGCGTGCAACAGGGCGGTGTTGGACGACCCGGCGCGCAGGCTGCCGGAGATGGCAAGAATCTTCACGGCACTACCGAGGCTGTCGGAATCTGTATCGAGGATCATAGGCGGTCCGCTGCGACCCGGCCACAACCCCAGCCACCTTCAAAATACAAACCAATCGGCAAAATCGATCGATTTCAAAAAATGAATGCGTTGGATCGTTTGAATGCCGAGGGTCATGTTTGTGACAGTTCCGCATCGAGACTGTCATGGCGATCACCGATCCGCTCCGGCCCTCCCTCTCTGACACCGCCCCTGCCAGCCGCCTGGCGGCCTTCGGGCCGATCCCGGGCGTGCGGCTGGTGCCCGGCCTCCTGCTGTGCGGCGCCGTGACCCTGGCGGCGCTGGGGCTGGAGCGGGTCGAGGCCGGGCTGTTCGGCCATGCCTGGCTGGAGGCGCTGGTGCTGGCGATCCTGGTCGGCGCCCTGGTGCGCACGCTGTGGACCCCGAGCCAGCGCTGGACGCCCGGCATCACCTTCGGCGCCAAGACGCTGCTGGAGATCGCCGTGGTCCTGCTCGGCGCCTCGGTCAGCGTCGGCGCCATCATCTCCGCCGGCCCGCTGCTGCTGGTCGGCATCGCCGCTGTGGTGGTGATCGCCATCGCCGCCAGCTACGGCATGGGCCGGCTGCTGGGCCTGCCTCACCGCATGGCGGTGCTGGTCGCCTGCGGCAACTCGATCTGCGGCAACTCCGCCATCGCCGCCGTGGCCCCGGTGATCGGCGCCGACGGCAAGGAGGTCGCGGCCTCTATTGCCTTCACCGCCGTGCTCGGCGTGCTGGTGGTGCTGGGCCTGCCCTTCCTGCCGGCGCTGATGCACATCACCGAGGTGCAGTACGGCGTCCTGGCCGGGCTGACCGTCTATGCCGTGCCGCAGGTGCTGGCCGCCACGGCACCGGTCGGGGCGATCGCCCTGCAGCTCGGCACCCTGGTCAAGCTGGTGCGTGTGCTGATGCTGGGACCGATGATCCTGGTGCTGACCCTGGTGACACGCCGGCGCAACGAGGACGGCAGCGCCGCCAAGGGCCGGATGCCCTGGCACAAGCTGGTGCCCTGGTTCATCGACGGCTTCTTGCTGCTGGCCGTGCTGCGCTCCTTCGGGCTGCTGCCCGAGGCGGTGCTGGCCCCGGCCGCGACGGCGGCGACCGCGCTGACCGTGATCTCGATGGCCGCGCTCGGCCTCAGCACCGACCTGGGCAGCGTCGCCAAGGCCGGCGGCCGGGTGACCGCCGCCGTCACCCTGTCGCTGCTGGTGCTGGGCGCGATCAGCTTCGGCCTGATCCGGCTGCTCGGGATCGTGTAGGGCCGACGGCGGATCGAGACGTCAGCGGATCAATATTGAACTGTCATCCTCGGGCTTGACCCGAGGATCCAGGGGCTTTCAAGAGCCGCTCCCGGTGGCCCCTGGATTGCCGGGTCAAGCCCGGCAATGACAGAAATAGCGGTCTGTGGCCAACCTGCGCAGTACAGACCCTCAGAAGATCGACGCCCCCGCATCGGCCCGGCCGGCGGCGTGGCGGAAGGCGGCGAAGAGCTCGCGGCCGACGCCGACATGCGACGGGGCGAGATCGGCCGTGGCGTCCTCCCGCGCGGCCCATTCCTCGGCGTCGATGTCGCGGATCTCAAGCCGGCCGGTCACCGCGTCCAGGCGCAGGATGTCGCCGTCGCGCAGCTTGGCGATCGGGCCGCCGACCGCCGCCTCCGGCGTCACATGGATCGCCGCCGGCACCTTGCCCGAGGCGCCGGACAGGCGGCCATCGGTGACCAGCGCCACCTTGCGGCCGCGGTCCTGCAGCGCGCCGAGCGGCGGCATCAGCTTGTGCAGCTCCGGCATGCCGTTGGCCTTCGGGCCCTGGAACCGCACCACGGCGATGAAGTCATGGTCCAGCGCCCCGGCGCGGAAGGCGGCCTGCAATTCCTCCTGCGAATGGAAGATCCTCGCCGGCGCCTCGATCACATGCCGCTCCGGCGCCACCGCCGAGGTCTTGATCACCGCCCGGCCGAGGTCGCCGTCCAGCACGCGCAGGCCGCCGGTGGCCTGGAACGGCTCGGCCGCGCCGCGCAGCACCGCGGTGTCGCCGCTGGCCGTCGCCGCGTCGCGCCACACCACCTCGCCCTTCCCGTCCAGCCCGGGCTCGACCGTGTAGCGGTCCAGCCCGCCGCCCCAGATGGTGGCGACATCACTGTGCAGCAGCCCGGCTCCCAGCAACTCGCGGATCAGGAAGCCGGTGCCGCCGGCGGCGTGGAAATGGTTCACATCGGCCTTGCCGTTCGGGTAGACGCGGCACAGCAGCGGCACGGCCTCGGCCAAGTCGGAGAAATCGTCCCAGGTCAGGGTGATGCCCGCTGCGGCGGCCATGGCGATCAGGTGCATGGTGTGGTTGGTCGACCCGCCGGTGGCGTGCAGCGCCACCACGCCGTTGACCACCGCGCGCTCATCCATCAGCCGGCCGACCGGCATGAACTCGTTGCCCAGCGCCGTGATCGCCAGCGCCCGCTTCGCCGCCTCCAGCGTCAGCGCGTCGCGCAGCGGCGTGTTCGGATTGACGAAGGAGGAGCCCGGCAGGTGCAGGCCCATCACCTCCATCAGCATCTGGTTGGTGTTGGCCGTGCCGTAGAAGGTGCAGGTGCCCGGCCCGTGATAGGATTTGGCCTCGGCCTCCAAGAGCGCGTCGCGGCCGACCTTGCCCTCGGCGTAGAGCTGCCGGGCCTTGGCCTTCTCGTCATTCGGCAGGCCGGAGGGCATGGGCCCGGCCGGGATGAACACCGCCGGCAGGTGGCCGAAGGACAGGGCGCCGATCACCAGCCCCGGCACGATCTTGTCGCAGACGCCGAGGAACACGGCGGCGTCGAACATCTGGTGCGACAGGGCGACCGCGGTCGACAGGGCGATGACGTCGCGCGAGAACAGCGACAGCTCCATCCCCGCCTCGCCCTGGGTGACGCCGTCGCACATCGCCGGCACGCCGCCCGCCACCTGAGCGGTGCCGCCGACCGCCCGCGCCGCCTGGCGGATCAGGTCCGGAAAGCGCTCGAAGGGCTGATGCGCCGACAGCATGTCGTTGTAGGAGGTGACGATGGCGAGGTTCGGCCCCTCGCCCTCGCGCAGCGCGCCCTTGTCGATGCCGCAGGCGGCGAAGCCATGGGCGAAGTTGGCGCAGCCCAGGCGGCGGCGAGCCGGCCCCTGCTCCGCCGCGGCGGCGATGCGGTCGAGATAGGCGGACCGGGCGTCATGGCTGCGCCGCGCGATCCGCTCGGTCACCTCGGCAATGCGGGCTTGCACCATCGGGCTGGCTCCTTGGCTCACTGTCTCGCCCCGACCGGGCCAGACAGCATCCTCCGACCCGATCATGCATCATGATCAATATGTTATCGAACTTATTTGAAGTTTCTTGTTAACCCTGGACGCTGCGCGTCAGACGCATGCGTCACGGGCACCAGAAGATCTCGACCGGGCGGCGGGTCAGCACGGCGCGGATCGGCATCGCCTCCGCCGGGCCGCTGACCAGGGCCGCCTCCAGCACGCGCTGCTTCCCTGCCCCTTCGATATGAAGGCACAGAGTGTCGGCCGCCAGCAAGACCGGCAGCGTCAGGGTGATGCGCGGCTCGCCCGCCGCAGGCGCCCGCATGGTCTCCAGCAGCTGCCCGGGGGCCGGGTCCAGCGCCTGCACCAGCCTGTCGCCGCCAGGGAAGAAGGAGGCGGTGTGGCCGTCGTCGCCCATGCCCAGGATCGTCACGGCGAAGGGAAGCGGCAGGGCGGCGATACTGGCCGCCACCCGCGCCATCCCGTCCTCGGGCGTCGGCGCGTCGATATGCAGCGGCACGAAATTCGCCGCCGCGGCCGGGCCCTGCAGCAGGTGCTGCCGGACCAGGGCGGCGTTGGAGCGGTCCGACTCCTCGCCCACCCAGCGCTCATCCACCAGGGTGACGTCGACCCGCGACCACTCCACCGGCTTCTGCGACAGCGCCTCGAAGAACCGGGTCGGGGTGCGCCCGCCGGAGACGGCGAGCGCGGCCCGGTCGGTGCGCGCAAGCCGCGCCGTCAGCGCGTCGGCGACATGCCCGGCGAGGGCATCGGCGAGCGCCTCCTTGGTCGGGAAGTCGTGACGCGCGATCGCCATGGCTCAGTCCTCGTCCTCGTGCCAGGTGCGGCCGTCGCGCTCGATCAGGGCGATCGCGGCGGACGGGCCCCAAGTGCCGGCGGTGTAGGGCTTCGGCGGCTCCTTCGACGCCTTCCAGGCCTCGATGATCGGGTCGACCCAGGTCCAGGCCTGCTCGACCTCGTCGCGGCGCATGAACAGGCTCTGGTTGCCGCGGACGACATCCATCACCAGCCGCTCATAGGCGTCCGGGTTGCGCACGTTGAAGGCCTTGGCGAAGCTCATGTCCAGCGGCACATGCTGCAGCCGCATGCCGCCCGGGCCCGGATCCTTGATCATCAGCCACAGCTTCACGCCCTCGTCGGGCTGCAGCCGGATGACGAGGTGATTCTGCGAGATGGTGCCGGCCGAGCTGTCGAACACCGAATGCGGGATGGCGCGGAAGGTGACCACGATCTCCGACATCCGCGCCGCCAGCCGCTTGCCGGTGCGCAGGTAGAACGGGACATTGGCCCAGCGCCAGTTCTCGATCTCCGCCTTCAGCGCGACGAAGGTCTCGGTGAGGCTGCCGGGGTTGCCGAGCTCGTCGAGATAGCCCGGCACGGCGCCGCCGGCCGAGGCACCGGCGCGGTACTGGCCACGCACGGTGATGTGGTTGACCGTACCTTCGCTGATCGGCTTCAGCGCCTTCAGCACCTTCAGCTTCTCGTCGCGCAGCGCGTCGGCGTCGATCGAGGTCGGCGGCTCCATGGCGACGAGGCAGAGCAGCTGCAGCATATGGTTCTGCACCATGTCGCGCAGCGCGCCGGCGCCGTCATAGTAGCCGGCGCGGCCCTCGACCCCCAGGCTCTCGGCCACGGTGATCTGGACATGGTCAATATGCGATGCGTTCCACAGCGGCTCGAACAGCGCGTTGGCGAAGCGCAGCGCCATCAGGTTCTGCACCGTCTCCTTCCCGAGATAATGGTCGATGCGGTAGATCGACTCCTCGGGGAACACCTTGCCGATGGCGTCGTTCAGCGCCCGGGCCGATTCCAGGTCCTTGCCGATCGGCTTCTCGACCACGACGCGGGCCCGCTCGGTCACCAGGCCGTGCGCGCCCAGCTGGTCGCAGATGTCGCCGAACAGGTCGGGCGAGGTGGCGAGATAGAAGATGCGGATGCGCCCGGCATCGTGGCCCAGCGCCTCGCCCAGCCCGTCCCAGCCCTTACTGGCCGCGACATCGACCGGGACGTAGGACAGCCGGGCCAGGAAATCCTCCAGCACCGTGCCGCTCTGCTCCGCCGACGGCACATGCTGCAGGATCGCCTTGCGGGCGAAGTCGCGGAACTCGGCATCCGACATCGGCCGCCGCGACGTGCCGATGATCCTCGCATCCGGTGGGACCTGCCCGGCCTTGTCGCGCTCATAGAGCGCCGGCAACAGCTTCCGCTGGGACAGGTCTCCCGTCGCGCCGAACACGACGATGTCGAATGGCTCCACGGCGATGACGCGCGCGATCATGTATCCAACCCTCGGACCAAATCGAGCCGCTGTTATCGGCGGGTCGGACGGCAAGTGCCAGCGGGAAGTTGCGATCGAGGGCCGGCCGCACGCATGCGTCGGTTGAGTCAGGCGCGGGTGCGGTGCGTTGCCCGCCCTGCGGCTGATGAAAAGACAGGCAGATGCCTCGTTTTCGGCCTCAGCCTCCCCACACCGTCATTGCGAGCGCAGCGAAGCAATCCATCGATCCGCAAGAGCGAAGGCATGGATTGCTTCGTCGGCTTCGCCTCCTCGCAATGACGGCGAAGAGTTGATAGGCCGAGATCCTAGCCTCTGGCGCGCGGCGACCGGCCGCCCTTGGCCGGGCTCTTGCCGGCACCGTCGGCCGGCTTGGCCTTGGCCGATGCGGCGCGCTTTGCAGGGGCGGCCCGCTTCGCCGGCGCGGCCTTGCCGTTGCCGGTCGGCTGGGCCTTCGCCGGCTTGGGCTTGGCGGCCGGCTTCGCGGCCTTCGCCGGCGTCTCCGTCTTGGCTGCCGGCTTAGGCCCGACCGTGTAGGTCACCTCGCCCTTGTCGGCGCGGAAGACGACGCGGTCGCCCTCCTTCACCTCGCCCTTCAGCATGCCCTTGGCCAGGCGTGTCTCAACCAGCTGCCGGATCTGGCGCCGCAGCTCACGGGCGCCGTATTCCGGCTGGTAGCCCTCGGCGGCCAGCAGCTCGACCAGCGAGTCATCCGCCACCAGGTCGATGTCCTGCCCGCGCGCCGTGGTGATCACGCCGTCCAGCTGCAGCCGGACGATCTGCTTGATCTGGTCGTCGGTCAGCGCGTGGAAGATGATGATCTCGTCGATCCGGTTCAGGAACTCCGGCCGGAAGTGCTGGCGCAGCACGCCCATCACGTCGCCCTGGACGCCGCTGCCGGTGGCGTTGAAGCCGATCCGGGTCTGCCGCCCCATGATGATGTCGGAGGCGAGGTTCGAGGTGGCGATGATCAGCGTGTTGTTGAAATCGACCACCCGGCCCTTGCCGTCGGTCAGGCGGCCGTCGTCGAACACCTGCAGCAGCACGTTGTAGACGTCCGGATGCGCCTTCTCGATCTCGTCCAGCAGGATCACGCTGTAGGGCCGGCGGCGCACCCGCTCGGTCAACTGGCCGCCCTCGTCATAGCCGACATAGCCCGGCGGGGCGCCGATCAGCCGCGACACGGCATGGCGCTCCATATACTCGCTCATGTCGACACGGATGATCGCGTCCTCGTCGCCGAACACCACCTCGGCCAGGGCCTTGGCCAGCTCGGTCTTGCCGACGCCGGTCGGGCCCAGGAACAGGAAGTTGGCGATCGGCCGGTGGCCGCGCTGCAGCCCGGCGCGCGACAGGCGGACGGCGTCGCTGACCGCCTGGATTGCCTCCTCCTGCCCGATCACCCTTCGATGCAGCCGCTCCTCCATCTGCAGCAGCTTGGCCTTCTCCTCGGCCGTCAGCTCGGTGACCGGGATGCCGGTCAGCTTCGACACGATCTCGGCGATATGCCCGACCGTGACCTCGGCCGTGCTGGACCCGATGCGGTGCTTCCACGCGTCGGTCAGCTCGGCCAGCGCCTTCTCCTTCTCGGCGAGCTGCTCCTCGAACGCCTTGGCCCGGTCGAAGCGCTTGCGCGAATTGGCGTAGGCGTGCTCGCGCTTCAGCTGCGCCACCTCCGATTCCAGCTCCTGGATCTCGGCCGGGCGCGAGGTGGTCGACAGGTGGACGCGGGCGGCCGCCTGGTCGATCAGGTCGATCGCCTTGTCCGGCAGGAAGCGGCCGGAGATGTAGCGGTCCGACAGCTCCGCCGCGGCGAGGAAGGCCTGGTCCTGGATCGTCACCTTGTGGTGGCCCTCCAGCCGGTCGCGCAGGCCGCGCAGGATATTGACCGTCTGCTCCACCGTCGGCTCGGCGACGAGGACCGGCTGGAAGCGCCGCTCCAGCGCCGCGTCCTTCTCGATATGCTTCTGGTACTCGTTCAGCGTGGTGGCGCCGATCAGGTTCAGCTCGCCCCGCGCCATCGCCGGCTTGAAGGTGTTGGCGACGTCCAACCCGCCCTCGCCGCCGCCCTGCCCGGCGCCGACGATGGTGTGGACCTCGTCGATGAACAGCAGCAGCTCGTCGCGGTGCTCGGCGATCTCGTCCATCACCTGCTTGACCCGCTCCTCGAACTCGCCGCGGAACTTGGAGCCGGCGACCAGGCTGTTGACGCTGAGCTCGACCAGCCGCTTGTCGCGTAGCGTGTCCGGCACCTCGTTGTTGACGATACGCTGCGCCAGCCCCTCGACGATCGCGGTCTTGCCGACGCCGGGCTCGCCGATCAGCACCGGGTTGTTCTTCTTGCGCCGGGCCAGGATCTCGATCGTGGTCTCGACCTCCTTCGACCGGCCGATCACCGGGTCCAGCTTGCCCTCGCGCGCCAGCGCCGTCAGGTCGCGGCTGTACTTGTCGAGCTGCGGCGTGTTCGACGGCCCCTCGACCCGTCCCTCCTCCGCTCCGGTACCGACCGTTCGCACCGTCTGCTGCCGGAGCGCCTGCGGGGTCAGCCCGTATTTGCGCAGCAGGTTGCCGGCGAAGCTCTCCGGCACCTGGGCCAGGCCGAGCAGCATGTGCTCCGGCCCGACATAGGAATGGCCGAGCTGGCGCGAGATCAGGAACGCCTGGTCCAGCGCCGCCTTCATCCGCGGCGAGACGCCGATCTCGGTGCGCGGCCCGGGCTGCTCGGTGCCGCGGAGGGCGTTCTGGTCGATGTAGCCGCGCAGCTCCTCCGGCGAGATCTTGAAGCGCCGCAGGATCGCCTGGATCACCTCGCTCTCCGCCAGCTCGTACAGCAGGTGCTCGGTGTCGACCTCGCGCTTGCCGAACTGCACCGCCTTCTCGGCGGCGCGCTGCAGCAGCTCCTTCGCCTGCTCGCTGAAATGGCTCTGCAGGTTCAGGGCCGTCCGCTCCGACCCGGGCGGGCCGCGCCGTGGCGACCCGGAGGACGGCGTGGCCTGACCGAAGAAATCCTCCAGCCCGGAGCCGCGGACCAGAGCCTCCAGCGGCGAGACGTAGCGCTGGTGCCGGGCCAGCTGCTGGTAGTGGTAGTCGCAGACATCGAGCTGCCGGCGCTGGCCGTTCTGCAGCACCGTGACGCGCACGGTGGCGGGCCGCTCCTGGCAGATGTCGCAGAGCTTCTGGGCCATGATCTCCACTCCGGGTCCGGATCGGCCTTCGCACGAGGCCTGTTGCGGGGGCGGCCCGGCATGAATCCGGGTCGGAAGAGCGTCGAGGCTGCGCCTTTTTCCCGCCAACGTTTGCCGCCGGACAGGGTTCCGGTGCTGAGGCATGATGCACCGGCCGAAACGCGAATTTAAGCATCGCGACGGCAGCATTCCGATGTTTGGAGAAAGTCGGACACCATGGCTGTCGCCCAACTCCTCGCCCGGCGCGAAAGGCAGCGCCTCGACGACGTCCTGCGCGCCGCCGCATCCTGCTACACCACCGCGAGGCGGAGAAGTTCGAGACCGTCGACGCCGCGGGGCGAGAGCGGCAGCGCAGGCCCGCCTGGCCGGCGAGCGGGCGGAAGCGGCCGAGCTCTGACCCCATCCTCGGCTTCGTCCTGCGCTGGCGCGGCACCGGCCGCGGCTGACCGGAAAAAAGTCCGCCGACTTCCCCAGCCCTGACACAAAACCGCCCTCGTTTCCGCTGCATTCCAGCCGACGCTGCCCTCCAGCGTCACCACCCGCGATGCGCGAAACGGCCGCGGCCGGCGGATACGGAGTCACCGCCCTGCCCTGGCGCGTCGCGGTCCGCTGTAATGGGAAAGGGGACCCAGCATGACCGACTATAACGGCACGCCCGGCGACGACATCATCCACGGCTCGCCCGGCAATGACGACATCTTCGGCGATGACGGCAACGACCAGCTCTATGGCGAGGCCGGGGTCGACACCATCAATGGCGGCAATGGCGACGACCAGCTGTTCGGCGGCGGCGGCTCCGACGACATGATCGGCGGGCCGGGCACGGATGTGCTGCATGGCGACGCCCTCAACGACACGCTGCATGGCGGCGCGGGCAACGACACCCTCTATGGCGATGACGGCGATGACACCCTGACCGGTGCGGCGGGTCAGGACAATCTCCATGGCGGTGCCGGCATCGACACCGTCGACTATTTCTACAGTGCCGGCGGTGTCTGGGTGACCATCGGGGGCCGCGGGCTGTTCGCCGACGCCGCGGGCGATCTGATCGGCGACGATGTCGAGAACGTCACCGGATCGGCCTATGACGACACGCTGGTCGGCTCGGCCGCGAACAACTACCTGGCGGGCCATGACGGCAACGACACCCTTAAGGGCGGTGCCGGCGACGATATCCTGTTCGGCGGCCAGGGCGCCGACACCTTCCAAGGCGGCGACGGCATCGACACCATCGCGTATTACCGCTACTGGCAAAGCTATGGCGTGACCGCCGTGATCGGCGGCACGGGCAGCGGCGGCGATGCCCAAGACGACATCATCGGCGCGGATATCGAGAACATCACCGGCACCGCCTGGGACGATACCTTCACCGGCTCCGCCGCCGCCAACACGCTTAAGGGCTTCACCGGCAACGATGTGTTCAATGGCCTGGGTGGCAATGACTATCTCTGGGGCGAGGCCGGCGACGACGTCCTCAATGGCGGGGACGGCAACGACTGGCTGATCAGCGGCCAGGGGGCCGACGTCCTGAATGGCGGGGCCGGCATCGATGGCGCCAGCTATATCACCAGCGGCGACGGCGTCACCGTCACCCTCGGCGGATCCGTCTCGGGTGGCTATGCCACCGGCGACACCATCGCCGCCGACGTCGAGAACCTGCAGGGGTCAGACCTGGCCGATGCCCTGACCGGGAACGACGGGGCCAACACGCTCTACGGCGAGGACGGCAACGATACGCTGCGCGGGGGCAACGGCGACGACTGGCTCGTCGGCGGAGCCGGCGCCGACACTCTCGCGGGTGGCAACGGCACCGACGGGGTCAGCTATTTCGACAGCGCCGCCGCGGTGACCGTCACGCTCGGCGGCACGGGCTCGGGCGGCGACGCGCAGGGCGACGTCATCGCCGCGGACATCGAGCGTGTCGAGGGCTCGGCCCATAACGACGTGCTGACCGGCTCGGCCGGCGACAACTGGATCTGGGGCCTCGAGGGCAATGACACCGTCCGCGGCGGCGGCGGCAACGACTGGCTCTTCGGCGGTGCCGGGGCTGACAGCCTGGCCGGCGGCGACGGTATCGACCGGGTCAGCTATGAGGAC
>NZ_JANX01000043.1 GCF_000767795.1 Inquilinus limosus MP06
GGCAGCGCCAGGGCGGCCAGCCGCGCCTCCAGCACCGGCTGTGCCCGGGCGGCGTCGGGGCCGGCGCCGGTCAGGGCCGGATAGAGATGAGACCAGAGCGCGGTCATCAGGCGTCGGTCGCCGTTGCGCATCGCCGCGGTGATCGCGATCACGGCATCCTGCCCGGGCAGCACCACGCATTGCTGGCCGTAGACGCCGGAGGCGCGGTAGCCGCCATGCGGCGTCATCCACCACTGGTACCCATAGCCCTCGCGCCTATCGGCGACCGAGCGCTGGGACGGGTCGCGCGGACGGAAGCGCTTGCCGTCGAGATCGGCCATCCAGACCTCCTCGACCTGGTTGCGCGTCGCCTCCCGCACCCAGTCCGCCGGCAGCACCTGCCGGCCGCCCCACATGCCGCCCTGCAGGTGCAGCGCACCGAACTTGACCACGTCCTCGGTGACGCAGCAGAGGCCGTTGCCGCCGCTGCTGATGCCTTCCGGCGAGACGTCCCACAGGATCGGCCCCATGCCGAGCGGCCGGAACAGCCGCGGCTCCAGATAGTCGCGCACCGTCTGGCCGGTCACCCTGGTGACGATGGCGGAAAGCATGTAGCTGGAGGCGCTGCTGTAGATGAAGGTCCGGCCCGGCGCCTCCTCCACCGGCTCGCGCAGGAACGCCTCGACCCAGCTGCCGCCCATGCGGCGCCATTCGCCGCCGGAGATGCCGGTGATATGGCCGCTGCGCATGGTCAGCAGGTCGCGCACCGTCATCGCCGCCAGATTGTTGCCGACCTCCGCCGGCAGCTGGTCCGGAAAGAAGCCGATGACCTTGTCGTCCAGGCCGAACCGGCCCTCGCCGATCGCCAGGCCGACGGCCGCGGCGGTCCAGCTCTTGGTCGCCGAATGCTGCATGTGGACGCGGTCGGGGCCGTAGGGCTTCCAGAAGCCGTCCGCCACCACGGCACCGCCACGGAACATCATGAAGCTGTGCAGTTCCAGCCCCTCGGCCGCCACCTCGTCGAGAAAGGCCAGGATGCCGGCCGGGTCCACCCCCTTCTCGGCCGGGGTCGCGCGCGGAAGCCTGATGCTGGCGGTCACGGGATGTCTCCTGCGAGATGCGGCGGCGCGTCGCTTCAGCGGCGCGATTCGATTTCACTAATGCATTTTGTCGCCCAAAATGCAAAATTGCTCAAGCAACACCGACCCACTCCGCGAGGCGGCATGAACATCCTGGTCCTTTCCGGCGACGGCATCGGCCCCGAGATCACCGAGGCCACCCTGGCGGTGCTGCGGGCGGCCGACCGGCGCCTGGCGCTCGGCCTCGCCTTCTCCCGCCACGACATCGGCCTGGCGTCGCTGGCGGCGCAGGGCACCACCCTGCCGGAGGCGGTGCTGGCCGCGATCCCCCAGGCCGACGGCGTGATCCTGGGCCCGGTCTCGCATTACGAGTATCCGCCCCGCGACCGGGGCGGACTGAACCCGTCAGGCGAGCTGCGGGTGCGGTTCGACCTGACCGCCAACATCCGCCCCTGCCGCTCGTGCCCCGACCTCAGCATCCTGCGCAAGCCGATGGACCTGGTGATCGTGCGCGAGAATACCGAGGGCTTCTACGCCGACCGCAACATGGTCGCCGGCTGCGGGGAGTTCATGCCCGATGCGGACATGGCGCTGGCGGTGCGCAAGATCACCGCGCGTGCCAGCGCCCGGGTCGCCCGTGCCGCGTTCGAGATCGCCCGCGGCCGGCGGCGCAAGATCACCGCCGTGCACAAGGCCAATGTGCTGAAGCTGACCGACGGGCTGTTCCTGCGCGAGGTGCGCCGGGTGGCCCGGGACTTTCCGGAGATCGAGCTGGACGAGCTGATCGTCGATGCCGCCGCCGCCCATCTGATCCGCAGCCCGGACCGGTTCGACGTCATCGTCACCACCAACATGTTCGGCGACATCCTGTCGGACGAGGCGTCGGAGCTGTGCGGCAGCCTCGGGCTGGGCGGGTCGATCAATGCCGGCGACACGGTCTGCGTCGCCCAGGCGCAGCACGGATCGGCCCCGGACATCCAGGGCAGGAACCTGGCCAATCCGACCTCGCTGATCCTGTCCGCCGCAATGCTGCTGGACTGGCGCGCCCGCCGCGACGGCAATGCCAAGCTGGCCGAGGCGGCGCGGCTGATCGAGGATGCGGTCGAGGCGGCGCTGGCCGACCCGGCGGCGCGCACCCGCGACCTGGGCGGCACCGGCAGCACCACCGGCTTCACCGCGGCCGTGGTCGCCGCGATCGCCGGCTGAGGGAGGCGGATATGACGGACACGACGGAAGACAGCCCGCGGGCCGCGATCCTGCGCCCGGCGGAGATCGTCCCGCATGAGCGTGGCGGCGGCGCCAGGACCGTGCCGCTGGTGACCAGCGGCATCGGCTCCACCAGCCTGCTCAACGGCATCACCGAATTCGCCCCCGGCGGCGCCATTCCGCTGCACACGCACAATTGCGAGGAGAGCGTGCTGGTGCTGGAGGGCGAGGCGCTGGTGGAGATCGCCGGCGCGACCCGCCGGATGGGCGTGCATGACACCACCTGGGTGCCGGCCGGGGTGCCGCACCGCTTCGTCAATGCCGGTCCCGGGCGGTTGCGGATCTTCTGGACCTACGCCTCGGTCGACGCCACCCGCACCCTGGTCGCCACCGGCGAGACAAGGCGGATCGACGCGGAGCGCCGCTAGACGTTTTCGCGCTTCCATCGCCGTCCGGCGCCTTCCGTCATTGCTTCGCTGCGCTCGCAATGACGGCATTGGACATTCCGAGGACACCCGCAATCGGGGAGGCGGCCTCCTCTTGCTCACCCCCGCAGCGCGGCTGAGATCGCGGCCAGGCCGCTCTCCAGTTCCGCCGTCGTCGGCCAGCCATAGCCCAGGCGGAAACAGGTGTCGGGCATCTCGAACCAGTGACCCGGCCCGACATAGCAGCCATGGACGTCCAAAAGGCGCCGGTAGAAGGCGTCGGTGCCGCCCGGCGGCTCCGCCCGCATCCGCGGGAAGCAGACCACCCCGCCCGACGGCGCCACCCAGTCCAGCCGGTCCTCGCCGGCGATCCAGCCCGCCACCAGGGCCCGGCGGCGCCGCATCTCGGCCAGGGTCGGCCCCAGGATCGCGGCACGGTTCTCCAGGATCCGCTTGGCGATCCATTCATCGACCACGCTGCCGCAGATGCTGATCTGCTCCTTCGCCGCCAGGAACAGCTCCTGCAGCTTCGGGTCGCGGGCGATGATCCAGCCGATGCGGATGCCGGGCACGCCATAGGCCTTGGACAGCGACGACACACCGATGACATGCGGCCCCAGCGTCGCCGCCAGCGGCAGGGCGCCGTCGAAGGACAGGTCGCGATAGGTCTCGTCCACCAGCAGCGGGCAGCCAGTGCGGGCCGCGAGGTCGGCCAGCGCCCGCAGATCCGCCTCGCTGCACATCGTCCCGGTCGGATTGTGCGGGCAGGTGACGCTGATCAGCTTCGTGCGCGGCGCCACCGCGGCGGCGATCGCGTCCGGGTCGATCCGGAACCCGTCCTCGAAGCGCAGATCGACCGTGGTGATGGCGCAGCCGATCGCTCGCGGAGTCTCCAGGTTGGTCGCATAATTCGGGCGCACCACCACCAGATGATCGTCGCGGCCCAGGAGCGCGGTGGCGATGATGAACAGCGCCCCGGCCGCGCCGCCGGTGATCAGCACGTCATCCGGTTGCAGCCCCGGGCCCTGTGCCGCGATCAGCGCCCGCAGCGCCTCGCTGCCGCGATGGCTGCCGTAGAGCAGGGTCAGATCCGGGATCTGCAGGCCCAGCTGCGACAGGTTGCGGTCGGCGACCGAACTCTCCGACAGGTTGAAACGGATCAGCCCGTAGCCGTATTCCTCCGGTGACTCCACCTCGATCGGCATTCGCGCATAACGCATTCCCGGCCCCTCCACCTCACTGCTTGAACGATACGCCCCAGGCGCGGGGCGAGCCGAGGGCCCAGCCCTTGTAGCCGACGACATTCGCCCGGGCCGCGCTGGTGCGCACGCCGGAATAGAGCGTGATCATCGCCACGTCGCCGCGATACAGCGCCTCCAGCCGGTCGAACAGCGCCTGACGCTTGGCCGGGTCCTCGACCGCCATGCTCTCCGCCAGCAGCTTCGCTGCCTCCGGATTGTCCCAGACCTTGCGCGGCTGCCTGGCCTTGTCGCCGGAGAACATCTCGAAGGACAGCGACGGGTCGAGCCGGGCGGAGAAGCCGTGCGACATGATCTGGTAGGTGCCGGCGAGATACCGGTCCTGCTGCGTTGCCCAGTCGATCACCTCGAGCTCGATGTTCAGCCCGGCCTCCTGCGCCATGGCCTGGGCCAGGATCGCCTGGTCGAACATCGGCTGGTAGCGCTTGTTGGTGATCATCTTGATCGGCCGGCCGTCATAGCCGGCCTCGGCCAGGAGGCGCTTCGCCTGCTCGACGTCGCGCTGCACGATCACGGATTGCGCCGCCTTGTGGAAGGCGCTGGCCGGCGGGACCGGCGAATTGTTCGGTTCGGACTGGCCGTTGGTGACCTGGCCGACCAGCTCCGCCATGTCCAGCGACAGCAGGAACGCCTTGCGGATCCGCACATCCGACAGCAGAGGGTCCCTGGTCTGGATCAGGAAGTCGCTGATGTTCATGGTCGGCGCCGTATCGGTCACCAGGTCCGGGTTGGACTTGTAGCCCTCCACATCCACGCTCTCGGCATCGTAGTTCAGGTCGATGTCGCCGGTCTGCAGCGCCGCCTTGGCCGTGGCCTCGTCCGGGATGATCAGGAAGCGAAGCTTCGGGATCGATACCGTCTTGCTGCCGGTGAGGCCGTCCCGCTTCCCCGGCAGGGCCGCATAGGAATCGTTGCGCACCAGGTCGATATACTGACCGCGCTTCCATTCGACGAGCTTGAACGGCCCGGTCGCCACCGGCGCCGCCCATTGCCCGTCGGGCCCGAGCGAACTGCGGTGGTAGATGCCGGTGCCGCCGCAATCCGGCCGGGCGAGGGTGCCGAGGAACAGGGCCGACGGCTTCTCCAGCGTGAACACCACCGTGTGGGCGTTCGGCGCGGTCACGCCGACCACCTTCACCGCACCGCGGCCGTCGACCTCGGTCAGGCAGCGCCAGCCGGTGGCGGGGTCGGTGTAGCGCTTCCAGGCGAACAGCACGTCGTCGCTGGTCAGGGGCGCGCCATTGCTGAACGTCACATCCTCGCGCAGCGGGAAGGTGTAGGTCAGCCCGTCCGGCGATATCTCGACCGACTTGGCCAGCAGCGGCCCGACCGTCGCATCCTCCCTGAACGCGACCAGGCCTTCATACAGATGGGTCTGGACGATGTCGGTGTTGCCGTCCCGGTTGGTGCCGGGGTCGAGCGAGCGGATATCGGCGTTCAGCCGGATCAGCAGCGTGTCGCCCCCCGCCAGGGCCGGGCCGGCCGCGAGGCAGGCCGCCGCCAGCATGGTCAGTGCGATCGTCTTCATCGGAAGCCCCTTCGTTCATTCTGTGTCCCGCCGCGCTACAGGGCGGCGGCCTTGGCCCGCACCTGCGGCCCGGCCTCGCCGTCCAGCCGCCACAGCAGCCGCACGCCGCCATTGGGCGCGCTCTCCAGCGCCGGCACGGCCGAAAGCAGCCGGCGGGTGTAGTCGTGCCGCGGCGCGTCGAAGATCTCGTCGCGCGTGCCCTGCTCGACGATCCGGCCCTCGCTCATCACCACCACGCGGTCGGCCACCTGCTCGACCACGCCGAGATCGTGGCTGATGAACAGGCAGGAGAAGCCGTGCCGCGACTGCAGGTCGGCGAACAGCTCCAGGATCTGGGCCCGAACGGTGACGTCCAGCGCCGAGACCGGCTCGTCGGCGATGACGAATTTCGGCCGGCGCACCAGGGCCCGGGCGATCGCCACGCGCTGGCGCTGCCCGCCCGACAGCTCATGCGGGTAGCGCCCGGCGAAGCCCTCGCCGAGGCCGACCTCGGCCAGCACCTCGCGCACCCGCTCCGCCCGCTCGGCCCCGATCATGCCCTCGACGAAGCGCAGCGGCTCGCCCACCAGCCCGCCGATGGTCATGCGCGGGTCGAGCGAGGAGTAGGGGTCCTGGAACACCATCTGGCAGTTCAGCCGGTAGTCCCAGTAGCCGGCCTCGCCGCGATGGATCGGCTTGCCGCCGAACAGGATCTCGCCGCCGGACGGCCGCACCAGCCCGGCGATGGCCTGGCCCAGCGTGGTCTTGCCGGAGCCGGAGCCGCCGACCACCGCCACGACCTGGCGCGGCGCCACCTCCAGGCTGATGCCGTGCAGCGCGCGCTTGCCCGCCTCCTGCCGGAACAGGACCCGGCGGCCGGGATAGTCGACCACCAGGTCGCGCACCGCCACCACCGGCGCCTCGCCGGGCGGGAAGCTGCGCGACGGCCCGCGCTGAGGCATCGCCGCCAGCAGCTTGCGGGTGTACGGGTGGCGCGGCGCCGCCAGCAGGTCCTGCGCCCGCCCCTGCTCCACGATCTCACCCTTGCACATGACGATGATCCGGTCGCAGTAGCGGGCGACCATGCCGAGATCGTGGCTGATCATCAGCACCGCGGTGCGGTGCTCGCGCGTCAGCCCGACCATCAGCTCCAGCACGTCGCGCTGCACCACGGCGTCGAGCGCCGTGGTCGGCTCGTCCGCCACCAGCAGCGCCGGCCGCAGCAGCATCACCGAGGCCAGCATGATGCGCTGGCGCATGCCGCCGGAAAACTGGTGCGGGTAGGAGGTCAGCGCCCGCTCCGGGTCGCCGAGCCCGACCCGCCGCAGCATGTCGAGGATCAGCTCGCGGCGCTGCGCCGGCTTCAGCTTCCGGTGCAGGGCCAGCCCCTCATCCAGCTGCTCGCCCAGCAGCATCGAGGGGTTCAGCGAGGTCATCGGCTCCTGGAACACCATGCCGATGCGGGCGCCGCGCAGCTGGCGCAGCCGTCTCGGCGGCATGGCGGTGATCTCCTCGCCCTCGAAGCGGACCGACCCGGCGATGCGGCGGATGGCCGGCGGCACCAACCCCAGCACGGCGCGCGCCGCCAGGGTCTTGCCGGAGCCGGATTCGCCGACGACGCCGACGATCTCGCCCGCGCTGACCGAGAAGCCGACGCGGTCGACCACGACGGTGCCTGAACCACCGATCTCCAATGTCAGCCCGTCGATCTGGAGCAATGGATCCGCCATCACGCAGCCCCCCTCATCCGCGGGTCGAGCCGGTCGCGGATCGCGTCGCCCAGCAGGTTGATGCCGAGCAGGGTCAGCGAGATGCACAGGCCCGGGAAGATGCCGAGCCAGACGGCCTGGCCGATATAGGGCCGGCTGCTGGCCAGCATGTTGCCCCAGGTCGGCGCCGGCGGCGGCACGCCGAGGCCGAGGAAGGACAGCGCGCTTTCCGCCAGCAGCGCCCAGCCGAACATCGAGGTCGCCAGCACGGTCAGCGGCGCCAGGCAGTTCGGCAGCACGTGCCGCAGCATGGTGTAGCCCTCGGAGTTGCCGATGACGCGGGAGGCGGCGATGAACTCCTGCTCGCGCAGCGACAGCACGGTGCCGCGGGCGATGCGCGCGACCGACGGCGCATAGGCCAGGCCCAGCGCCACGATGATCCCGTATTTGTTGGCGCCGACCACGGCGAGCAGCCCGAGCGCCAGCAGGATGCCGGGGAAGGCCAGCAGCGCGTCATTGAACGCCATGACGATGCGGTCGACCCAGCCGCGGACATAGCCGGAAAAGACACCGATGGCCGTGCCCAACACCACCGCGACAGAGACGGTGAGCAGGCTGATCCAGACGCTGGTCGCGGCTCCCGCCATGATCCGGCTGAGCACGTCGCGACCGAACTCGTCAGTGCCAAGCCAATGCGCGAGGTTGGGGGCACCGAGCTTGGCGCGGAAGCTGATCGCCAGCGGGTCGTAAGGCGTCCACAGCGCCCCGCTGGCCGCGGTGGCGAGCAGGACGGCGATGATGGCGCCGCCGGTTGCGGCGTTGAGGGAGATGCGCTTCATTCCACGGCCACCCGCGGATCGAAGATCGGGTAGCAGAGATCGACGATCAGGTTGACGAGCACATAGGTGATCGCGACGAACAGCAGGCATCCCTGGATGACCGGGTAGTCGCGGGCGAAGATCGAATCGACCAGCAGGCGGCCGAGGCCGGGGATGGTGAACACCGTCTCCACCACCGCGATGCCGCCCAGCAGGTTGCCCAGCACCAGGCCGATCAGGGTCCAGGTCGGGCCGAAGGCGTTCTTGAAGGCGTGGCGGCGCAGCACCGCGCCCTCCGACAGCCCCTTGGCCCGGGCATGGGTGATGTAGTCGAGCCGCAGCACCTCCAGCGTCGAGGCCCGGGCCATGCGCAGGATCACGCCGGTCTCGTGCAGGAACAGCGTCAGGATCGGCATGGCCAGGTACAGGAGGCCGCGCATCGGATCGTCGGCGACCGAGACGTAGCCGACGACCGGCAGCCAGGAGAGCTTGAGCCCGAGGAACAGCAGCAGCAGCAGGCCCAGCCAGAAGGTCGGCACCGACAGGAACAGCGTGGCGATCCCGACCAGCGCCATGTCGGTGCGGCTGTTCTGACGCCAGGCGGCGATCACCCCGGCCGGCACCGCGGCCAGGCTGGCCAGCAGCACCGCCGCCAGCACCACCTGGGCGCTGATCCAGAACCGTTCCAGGATCAGCGGCAGCACCGCCTCCTGCGAGGTGATCGACTGGCCGAGGTCGCCCTGCAGCAGATGGCCGAACCAGATCGCGAACTGGACCACCAGCCCCTGGTCCAGCCCCAGCCGGTGCCGCAGATCGGCCAGGCTGGCGGGGTCGGCCAAGTCGCCCAGCATCAGCGCGGCGGGGTCGCCGGGGATCAGCCGGATCAGGGCGAACACCGACACCGCCACGATCAGCAGCGTCGGGACCGCCATGGCCACGCGCGTCAGGATGAAGCGCAGCATGTCCTCTCTCGTGTCAGGGCCAGGGGTTTGCGGTGGGTCAGCTCTTGGCCACGCCCCACAGGATCAGGTTCGACGCCCAGGGCTTCAGCCCGGTGACGCGCTTGTTGTGGGCCAGGCAGTCATTGTCGTTGTGGGTGAAGATCACCGGCACGTCCTCCAGCAGCATCCTGTGCAGCTGGTCGAAGATCGGCTGCCGATCCTTCGGGTCGGTGGTTTGCATCGCCTTGTCGATCAGGGCCAGCGCCTCCGGGTTCTCCCAGACCTTGCGCGACTGCTTGTCCTTGGGGCCCGAGATCTGCTCGAAGCCGAGGGCGACGTCGAAGCGGGGCGAATAGGACGTGGCCTCCATCATGTAGGCCCCGGTGTTGTACTTATCGAGCTGGGTCGCCCAGTCCAGCACCTCGATCTCGACGTTCAGCCCGACCGCCTGCCACATCTGCTGCGCGATCACCGCGGTGTTGAAGCTGGGCACGGTCGACCGTTTGTTGGCGATCAGCACGATCTTCTCGCCCTTGTAGCCGGCCTCCGCGAGCAGCGCCTTCGCCCGCTCGGGGTCATAGGTGAAGCCCTGCTGCTCCACCGGGCCGTAGTACTGCGAGGTGCGGTAGACCGGCGAGTTGTTGACCTTGCCGATGCCCTCGGTCACCGCGTCGACCAGCGCCTGATAGTCGATCGCCGCGGCCATGGCCTGGCGTATCTTGACATTCTTCAGCACCGGGTCGCGGGTCTGCAGGATGATGCCGTGGCGCACCGGGTTGGTGCCCAGCTCGACCGCCAGGTTCGGGTCGGCCTGCAGCTCCTTCACCTCGGCCTCAGGCACCGAGGAGACATCGATCGCACCCGACTGCAGCCCGGCCTTGACGGTCGCGGCGTCGGGGATGGCCAGGAAGCGCACCTCCTTCACCAGCGGCTTCTTCAGGCCCAGGAAGCCGTCGCGCTTGTCGCCCGGCGGCGAGACGTAGTCGTCGAAGGCCAGCAGCGACACCGACTGGCCGCGCTTCCACTCGCCGAACTTGAACGGGCCGGTGCCGATCGGCTTGTCCCAGCTGCCGTCGGCCTTGACCGAATCCGGGTGCAGGATGCTGGTGCCGCCGCAGTCGGTCAGCGCCAGCTGGTCCAGGAACATCGCGTTCGGCTTGTCCAGCACCATGACGAAGGTGGCGGGATCCGGCGCCGTGGCCGACACCACCTTGGTGCCGTTGCGGCCGTCGAAGTTCGGCAGGCAACGCCACTCCGTCTTCGGGTTCATGTAGCGGTTCCAGCTCCACAGCACCTCGGCCGAAGTCAGCGGTGCGCCGTTGTGGAACCTCACCCCCCGGCGCAGGGTGAAGGTGTAGGTCCTGCCGTCGGGGGAGACGTCGATTTTCTGCGCCAGCAGCGGCCCGACGCCGCCGCCTTCCGAATTACCGACAAGGCCCTCGACCACGTGCAGGATGACCATGTCGGTGTTGCCGTCGCGGTTCACCCCGGGGTCGGAGCTGCGGATGTCCTGGTTCAGCGCCGCGGTGATGGTCTGCGCGGCGGCCGGGCCGGCCATCGCCGCCAGGGCGGCGAAAATCAGCGTCCATCGTTTCATGATTGTGCCTCCTGTTTGTCAGAACCGGCGCCTTGTGCCTGGCGCCTGATGCCGCCCCGCTCAGCCGGCCCGGCGCTGCCCCAGAACCTCCGCCAGGAAGGTCTGCACCTGCGGCACCGCCGCCAGCCCGTCATGGGCCATGTTCGGCACCAGGTCGAAGCGCACGGAAACGCCCGCCGCCTCGAAGGTCCGTTGCAGGCTGGCCAGCCGCTCCGGCCGCGTGCGGCCGGCATGGTTGGCGTCCGGCATCCAGTGGCGCTTGCCGGGTTGGTGGGTGATCTCCCAGGTCTCCAGGTCGGCTGCACCGACCACCATCTGCACCGGCACGCGGGCCAGGGCGGCGGGGTCGACGGCGATGCCGAACAGCGCCTCGGTGTTGCGCGTGCCGACCCACCAGTCGCGCGTCGGGTCCAAGAGCGTGACCGACCCCGGCGCGCCGATGCAGGCGGCCCACAGCCGGTCCGGGTGCAGCATCAGGAAGCGGTGGGTGAAGTGGCCGCCGCCGGAATAGCCGAACAGGGCGAAGCGGCCGGAGGGCAAGGCGTAGCGCTCGACCAGCTCGTCGACGATGGCCAGCAGCGCGCGGTCGTAGCGGATGTCGCCTTCCTGGATGTATTTGAAGCCGTCGCGGTTGCCGTCGCCCCGCACGCCGACCGGGAACAGCGGCGCCAGGATGATGCAGTTGTTCCAGCGCCCGAATTCGGAGAAGGCATCGCGGTAGCCGACGAAGTCGCGGCCGGTGCCATGCATCACCACCACCAGCTCCGGCTTCGGCCTGGCCGGCAGGGCCGGCGGCACGTACAGGCAATAGGCGAAGCGCGGATCCGCCCGGCTGGCGAAGATCGTGGTCCGGCCGAAGTCGAACTGGGCGCGATTGCGCTCGACGAACTCCGCATCGGCACCTCGATCGACAGCGGCTTCGGTCATGGTCCTGCCTCCTCACCGGCCGACACCGCGTCGTGCCGCGCCCAGTCGATCTCGACCCGGTAGGTCCGGGCCGCGTTGCGGCTGAAGAAGGCCGAGCGCTCGGCCTCCGAGAAGCCCCGGGTCAGCCGCTTGAAGGCGTTGGCCAGGGCACTATAGCTGCAGCTCTGCTTGTCGACCGGGAAGTTGCTCTCGAACAGGCAGCGCCCGACTCCGAAACGGTCGAAGCATTCCTCGGCATAAAGGCGCCAGGCGTCCGCCAGTTCGACCGAGCCCGGCGGCGCGGCGCGCTCATGGAAGGTGAAGCCGTAATAGAGCATCCCCAGCCCGCCGATCTTGACCTGAACGTTCGGGCAGCGCGCCAGCTCGACGATGCCGCGGCGCCACAGCGCCAGCACCTCGTCGCGGCGGCCGGCATAGGCACCGACGCCGAGCGGCCCGCCGGCATGGTTCAGGATGATCGCGGTGTCCGGAAAGGCACGGGCCAGGTCGACGAGTTCCTCCAGCTGGTGATGGAACAGCCAGGCGTCGAAGCTGAGACCGAGCGGCGCCAGTTCGGCGAAGCCCTGGCGGAAGCCCGGGTCCAGCGCCAGGCCGCGCGGTCCCGGCCGGCCAAACATGCCGATGCCCTCCGCGTCCCAGCGCAGCGGCTGGCGGATGCCGCGGAACCGGCCCTGCCCCGCCTCGATATGGGCTTCCAGGATCCCGCGCACCCGAGCGCCGAGGTGCAGATCGGCCCGGCCGACGATCGCGGCGCCCACGCCGTCCGGGGTGCCCGCCGTCTCGGCCGCGATGAACTCGGTCTCGCCGACCGGCCGCAGCGCCTCCGGACCGTCCGTCCGATAGCCGGCGCCGCATTCGAGGCAGACCGTCGCGACCACGTTATGGCCACCGGCATCCGCCGTCAGATCGCCCGGCAGATAATCGCCGGTGTCGCGGCGCCAGAGATGATGATGGCTGTCGACGATCGGCAGGTCCGGCTCCAGCGCCGGCTCGGCGGCATCGCCTTGCCAGGCGGCGAGCGCGGCCAGCGACCTCACCGCATTGCGCCGGGGGTCGTAGGCCGGGATCATGCCGACAATTCCTCCGCCATCCCCGACATCTCCGCGTCGTCGCCAAGGGGAGAGTTCGGCAGGCTGCGGCCCTGCCGAAATCGCTGCATTGGGAACGGCCGCGCCATGGAACCGGCCCGGCCACCTCCGATGAATTGCATAACGTATAAATGTAAGTCAATCCAATTCTGCGCAGGCCACGCACCGCCCGCGCCGACGCCTAGCCCAGGGTGCCGTCGGATTTCAGCTTGAGCGCGTAGTCGAGATGGAAGCGCATGAACTCGGACGCCTTGGCGACATCGCCGGCCTCGAGCAGGTCGAGGATGCGCAGATGCTCCAGCGACTGGCCGACCAGGCGGCTGCGGTCGACCGTCTTGCGGTACTCCGCCAGGCGGCGGCTGGCATTCACCCGCTTGATCGATTCGATGAAGTAGAGGTTGCCGGAGCCGGCGACGATCATCTCGTGGAACTGCGAGTTGATCTCGAACAGCCTGGTGCGCGACAGGGTGCGGTAGTCGCCGTCCAGCAGGGCCTGCTGCTGCGCCCGGGCACGGCGGAACGCCTCCTCGTCGACCGTGTAGCCCGGCTGCAGGATGGCGGCGGGTGTAGTCGCTGATGCGCGCGGCGATCCGCGGCGTCAGCGGCGATGGCGGCATCGGCCCCTCTCGGCAAGCCGGCCGGCCCGATCGGCCGTGGCGGCGATTGTTGCATTTCGTATTTATGTTATGCAATAAGCCCTGCTGCTCTGGCCGCCGGGGACTGCATGATGACGTCCAGCACTGTCGACCTTGGTGGGCGGCATCTTCGCTTCATCGACCTGCCGCGGCTGCTGGGCGGGGACCTCGCCCGGTTCCCGTGGTCGATGCGGGTCCTGATCGAGAATGCGGTCCGCCACACGGACGCCCTCCCGACCGAGACCCTGGCGCCGTTCCTGGCCTGGCTGGCCGGCCGCCGCAGCACGGCGGAGATCGCGTTCCGGCCGGCGCGGCTGATGATGCACGACACCACCTGCGTGCCGGCGCTGGTCGACATCGCCGCGATGCGCGACGCGGTGGCAGCGGCGGGCGGCGACCCGGCGGCGCTGAACCCGGTCCTGCCGGTCGACGTCTCGGTCGACCATTCCGTGGCGGTCGACCGCCACGGCACCCGCGACGCGCTGGCCCACAACATGGCGCGGGAGATCGGCCGCAACACCGAGCGCTACCGGCTGATGAAATGGGCCACCGGCGCCCTGCGCGGCGTCACCGTGCACCCGCCCGGCACCGGCATCATGCACACGATGAACCTGGAGCAGCTGGCCACGGTGGTGGCCGTGGAGCAGCGCCAGGGCCAGGCCTGGGCGGTGCCGGACACGCTGATCGGCACCGACAGCCACACGCCGATGGTCAACGGCCTCGGCGTGCTGGGCTGGGGCGTCGGCGGGGTGGAGGCCGAGAGCGTGATGTTCGGCATGCCGCTGATGCTGCGCCTGCCCGACATCGTCGGCGTGCGGCTGGCAGGCCGACTGCGCGAGGGCGTACTGTCCACCGACCTGGCCCTGGCGGTGACCGAGCGGCTGCGTCGGCACGGGCTGTCGGGCGAGTTCGTCGAGTTCTTCGGCCCCGGCGTCGCCGCCCTGTCGGCCGGGGACCGGGCGGTCGTCGCCAACATGGCGCCGGAATGCGGTGCCTCGACCGGCTATTTCCCGATCGATGAACGGACGCTGGACTATCTGGCGGAGACCGGCCGCCCGACGGCCCTGCTGGACCGGGTCGCCACCCTGGCCCGGCGCCAGGGGCTGTGGTTCGACCCCGGGGCTGCGCCGCTCTACACTGATGTCGTCGAGATCGACCTCGGCGCCGTCGCCACCAGCCTGGCCGGGCCGCGGCGGCCGCAGGACCGGGTGACTCCGGCCGAGGTGCCCCGGGCGCTGGCGCAGGCCCATGGCCGCCCGTTCCGACCCTCCTCGGGGGGCTCCAACCCGCCCGAAGGTGCCGTGGCGATCGCGGCGATCACCAGCTGTACCAACACCACCGATCCGCGGCTGCTGGTCGCCGCCGGCCTGCTGGCCCGCCAGGCGCGGCGCCTGGGGCTGCGCCCGCCGTCCTGGGTCAAGACCTCGCTGGCGCCGGGCTCCCCCGCCGCGGCGCGCTATCTCGAGCGAGCCGGCCTGGCCGCCGATCTGGAAGCCCTCGGCTTCGCCATCGTCGGCTATGGCTGCACCACCTGCATCGGCCAGTCCGGGCCGCTGGAGCCGGCGATGGAGGCGGCGATCCGCGACGGCACGGCCGCGACCGCGGTGCTGTCCGGTAACCGCAACTTCCCGGGCCGGATCCATCCGCTGGTCGAGGCCGGATTCCTGGCCTCGCCGCCGCTGGTCGTCGCCTATGCCCTGGCCGGTGACATGGCCCGCGACATCCTCTCCGATCCGCTGGGCCACGCCCCGGACGGCCGGCCCGTGTGGCTGCGCGACCTGTGGCCGAGCGGCGCCGAGATCGACGCCGTCCTGCGCGGCGCCGCGAATCCCCGCGACTTCCCGGACGCCTTCGCCGCCGCCCATGACAACGGCGCCTGGGCGTCGCTGGACGCCCCCGCGACGACGCTGTTCCCCTGGGACGAGGCGTCGAACTATGTGCGCCCGCCGCCCTTCGCCGCGGGCGGCCAGCCCGGCCGCCTTGGCTTCTACCGCGCCCGGCCGCTGCTGGTTCTGGGCGACGACATCACCACCGACCACATCTCCCCCGCCGGCGCCATCCCGCCCGGCAGCGATGCCGGCGCGCATCTGGCGGGCCGCGGCGAGGATCCGCGCGACCTCAACGTCTTCGCCGCGCGGCGCGGCAATTGGGAGGTGATGCGCCGCGGCCTCTACACCAACCGGACCGTGCGCAACCTGCTGGACCCGACGCTGGCGCCCGGGACCGCGCGCCACCTCCCCTCCGGCGAGACGCTGCCGCTGTGGCAGGCGGCCGAGCGCTATCGCGCCGAGGACGTGCCGACCGTGATCCTGGCCGGTGAGCGCTACGGCGCCGGCTCGTCGCGGGACTGGGCGGCGAAGGGTGTCGCCCTGCTGGGGGTGCGCGCGGTGCTGGCCGCCAGCTTCGAGCGGATCCACCGGGCCAACCTGGCCGGCATGGGCGTGCTGCCCGTGCGCCTGCCGCCGGATCGCCACCCCGCGGCCCTGGCGCTGGCTCCGCAGGACTGGATCGAGATCGATGCGCCGCGGGAGTCGCTGCGGCCGCATGGCCCGGTGTCGATCAGGATCTGTCGCGCGGATGGGTCGATCGACCTCTTCGAGGCCGGCGCCGCGATCGAGACCGCGCTCGAGCTCGACATCCTGAAAGCCGGCGGCGTGATGCCGCTGATGATCGACCGCGCGGTCCGTTCGACCCTGCCGGCCTGATCGGCCTTACGCCGGGACGGTCGGCACCGTGCGTCCCGGCATGGCCGAGCCGCGCTGCGCGGTCGCGCCCGGCTTGCCGGCCATCACCGGACGATGCGGGCCCGGGCGGCCAGTGCGGATTCCCATAAAAAATGACATGCATCGCGTATGTCAATTGACATACGGAGCGTATGCACCGATATACCGACATACGGGACGTATCTCGATTCCTGTCCCGATCAGCGAAACGCAGATGTCGGCCCCGACACCGGGGCGGATACCCCTCGCCCTTCCGGCGGGGTCCGTCCCGGCTCGCGCGGGCTCAGGCCTGCCAGTCCAGACAGGAGCATCCTTTGGCCAAACGCGACGCGATCTTTCCTGCCGGTCGGCAGGCGCTGTACGAGATCAACCGCTACTCGGCGGCGATCCGCTCGGGCGATCTGCTGTTCGTCTCGGGCCAGGTCGGCAGCCGCGAGGACGGCTCGCCCGAGCCGGATTTCGCGAAGCAGGTCCGGCTTGCCTTCGCCAATCTCACGGCGGTGCTGAAGGAAGCCGGCTGCACCTTCGATGATGTCGTCGATGTTACCACCTTCCACACCGACCCGGCCCGGCAGTGGGAGACCATCGTCCCGATCCGGCTGGAGCAGATCGGCGAGCCGCCCTATCCGAACTGGACCGCGGTGGGCGTGAACTGGCTGGCGGGCTTCGATTTCGAGATCAAGGTCATCGCCCGGATTCCCACCTGACCGGCCGGCGGCGACCCCGGGGGATGGACGCCCTCCCCCGGGGGCTGTCTATGCAGTCAGCGCCGCAGGTTGGACCGCGCCAGCTCCACCACCTCGTCGACCCGGCCGTTCAGCACCGCCTTCAGCATGTAGAGGCTGAAGCCCTTGGCCATCTCGGTGGTGACCTTGGGCGGCATCGCCAGCTCCATCCGGTTGACCACGGCGTCGATCAGCACCGGGCCGGGATGGGCCAGTGCCTCGGCGATCCCGTCCTCGACCCGGGCCGGGTCGTCGATCCGCACGCCCTTGATGCCGATCGCCTCGGCCATGGCGGCGAAGTTCGGGTTCTGCAGCTCCGTCCCGGTGTCGAGGAAGCCGGAGGATTTCTGCTCCAGCTCGATGAAGCCGAGCGAACCGTTGTTGAATACCACCACCTTCACCGGCAGGCCGAGCTGCTTCAGGCTCAGCAGATCGCCCATCAGCATGGTGAAGCCGCCGTCGCCGGACAGCGAGACCACCTGCCGCTTCGGATCGGCGGCCTGGGCGCCGATCGCCTGGGCCAGGGCGTTGGCCATCGAGCCGTGCCAGAACGAGCCCAGCAGCCGCCGGCGCCCGTTCATCGCCAGGTAGCGCGCCGCCCACACGGTCGGCAGCCCGACGTCGCAGGTGAAGACGGCGTCGTCGGCCGCCCGCTCGCTGAGCACCCGGGCGATATGCTGCGGGTGCAGCGGCCCGCCGGGGCGGCCGGTGGCGAGCTCGTCCAGCCCCCGCCGCGCCTCCTTGTAGCGCTGCACCGACTCGTCGAGATGCGCCCGGTCGCTCTTGACCGTCAGGCGGGGCTGCAGCCCCTTCAGCGTCGAGGCGACATCGCCGATCACGCCGAGATCGACCGGCACGCGCCGGCCGATCGCCTCGGCCCGCAGGTCGACCTGGGCGATGCGCGCGCCCTTCGGATAGAACTGCCGGTACGGGAAGTCGGTGCCCAGCATCAGGAGCGTGTCGCAGGCCTCCATGGCGTAGTAGCCGGAGGAGAAGCCGATCAGCCCGGTCATGCCGACATCGTAGGGGTTGTCGTACTCGACATGCTCCTTGCCGCGCATGGCATGGACCACCGGAGCCTTCAGCGTCTCGGCCAGCTTGATCACCGCGTCATGCGCGCCGGCGCAGCCGCTGCCGCACAGGATGGTGACGCGCGAGGCGCCGTTGAGCAGCTCGGCCAGCCGGTCCAGCGCCTGGTCCGGCGGCGTCACCGCCGGCCGGTCCGGCAGCAGGCCCTGCGGCTTCGGCGCCGGCGCGTCCGGCGCGGCCTTCAGCGCGATGTCGCCCGGGATCACCAGCACCGCCACGCCGCGCTCCGCCACCGCGCGGCGGACCGCGATCTCCAGTGCCCGCGGCATCTGGTCGGGGTTCGACACCAGCTCGCAATACAGGCTGCACTCCCGGAACAGCTGTTCCGGATGCGTCTCCTGGAAGTAGCCGGAGCCGATCTCGGGCGACGGGATATGGGCGGCGATGGCGACCACCGGCACCCGCGACCGGTGGCAGTCGAACAGCCCGTTGATCAGGTGCAGGTTGCCCGGGCCGCAGCTGCCGGCGCAGACCGCCAGGCCGCCCGTGACATGCGCATCGGCGCCGGCGGCGAAGGCCGCCACCTCCTCGTGCCGGACATGCAGCCAGCGGATTCCGCCATGGCGCCGGAGCGAATCGGTGAAGCCGTTCAGGCTGTCGCCGACGATGCCGTAGATGCGCTCGACACCGGCGGCGGCGAGGGTCTCGACCATCTGGTCGGCAACGGTTCTGGCCATGATGCTCTCCTGTCTGTCCGCGGCGCGGAACTCGGCTCGGCCCATCCTCCGCGACCACGTCCCGCCTGTCGATGCGCGGAGTGGTCGCCGGACCTCGCCTCCGTTCACACATCCGCGCGTCGCGCGTCTCACCGCCAGGCCTCCGCCGCTCCGGCGGAGCGGTTCGAGAAGGGAGCATCGCCATGACGAAGGCCGTTGCCACGATCACCGTCATGATCGTGCCCGATCAGTCGGTTGCCCGTTATGACCGGGCCCACCACAACGCGGCGACCGATCTCATCAACACCCTCACGAATTCCCCCGACTGGGGTGTCGCATTCCATATCAACAGCTGAGGCCGGCCACCGACGGTCACCCGCGTCAGCGAGATCACCTTTCCCCAGATCAACAACGGTCACCACGGCCGGACGAGCAGCACATACGAGTATCAGCTGGATGTCGCGGACCGCGGCAAGGGATCGAAGGACCGGCTCATCGTCACGATCACGCAGCGCACCATCACCGAGCAGTCCTACGACCAAGACCGCGACATCATCACCGCACAGGTGACGCTCACCGGGGAGGCCAAGGTGGTGGTGGCCCATTAGCGTCGGGATCGAGACGCCTCGGCGCCGCGCCCCTACCGGTCGATGCCGGCGATGAAGCTGCGGACGCGCGCCGGGTCGACCGGGTTCCACCATACCCCGTCGCGCTTCAGCGCGCTGGCGACGATCACCGCGTCGACGACGCCGAGGATGGCGTTGACGTTCTCCGGCGTCACGCCGCTGCCGGCCAGCGAGGGCAGCGTGGTGGCGCCGGCGATGGTGCGGATGTAATCGAGGTCGGCGGCGTGGCCGGTGCGCTGGCCGGTGGCGATCACCGCATCGGCGTCGAAGAACGCGACGTCGCGCACCAGCTCCTCCACCGGGCGGTCGCCGGTGATGGCGTGGGCGCCGTGCTTCACATGCGCGTCGGCGAAGACGCGGATGCCGTCGGCCCGCAGCCGGGCGCGGTAGCGCAGCGCCCGCGCTGCCTCGCCCTCGACGAAGCCCTCATTGGCGACATAGGCGTTGGCCCATTGGTTCACCCGGATGAAGGCCGCCTGGGCCGCCGAGGCGATGGCGAAGGCCGGGATCGCGGCATTGGCCAGCACGTTGATGCCGATCGGCTTGCCGAACCGGCAGCGGATGCGGTCGGCGATCACCGCCATGTGCGACGCCGTCTCCGGCCCGATGTCGTCGGGCTTGGAGAACGGGATGTCGCCGTGATTCTCGACGATCAGCCCGTCGCAGCCGCCGGAGAGATAGGCCTCGGCATCGGCCATGGCGCGATCATAGATCGCCTCGACCCCGCCGCCGCGATGCTGCGGCGCGCCGGGCAGCGCCAGCAGGTGGACGACGCCGATCACCGCCTTGGTCCGGCCGAAGATGTCGCGGATGGCGTGGCCACGGGTCTCGGCCACGGGCTTAGCCCCCATTTCTCACCCTCCCTATGACCTGCGTTGCCTTGCGGCGAGGTGAATGCGGTTCCGGGCGGCGAAGGGCGTATCGGGACATACGGTCGAGCCGCCCGGGGCCGCAGGCGCCCGCCGCAAGGCAACCCTCCGGGCCGGTTGAAGACGCCGGCAGGGGGCGTCGCCGCGCTTGCCCGATGCGCTGCATCGCGCCGCGCACGGCTCCTGCCCTGCCGGCGTCTTGAACCGGCGCAGGCCATAGGGAGGGTGAGAAATGGGGGCTTGTCTCGGTCATCGCTCGGCCCCTCCTCGGGCCAGGGATGCGGGCAGGATCGCAGCGATCTCCGCCCGGGTCGGAAAGGAAGACAGGACGCCCGGCCGGGTCACGCCGATCGCGGCGGCGCGGATGGCGGCCGGCAGGGCATCCTCGACCGTCGCGCCGCGATCCAGCAGCCC
>NZ_JANX01000044.1 GCF_000767795.1 Inquilinus limosus MP06
CGGGCACCGTGTCGTCGAGGAAGGCGTCGAGCTGGGCCAGCTGCTCGGCGAAGGACGGCTTGCGCGCCGGGTCCACCGCCGCCTGCAGCGCCCGGGTCGACAGCGGCAGCCCGCCCGGCGCCTTGCCGACGCCGAGATCGACCCGCCCCGGCGCCAGCGCCGCCAGCAGGTTGAAGTTCTCGGCCACCTTGTAGGGGCTGTAATGCTGCAGCATCACCCCGCCCGACCCGACACGGATGCGTGAGGTGTGCGCCAGCAGATAGGCGATCAGCACCTCGGGCGAAGGGCTGGCGAGCCGCGGCGTATCGTGGTGCTCGGCCACCCAGAAGCGGTGGAAGCCCCACCGCTCCGCCCGCCGTGCCAGGTCGACGGTGCGGGCCAGCGCCTCCGCCGCCCCCTCACCGTCGGCGATCGGGCTCTTGTCGAGCAGGCTCAGGAGATAGCTCATGCCGTTCATCCCGGGATGACGTGCGGGCGGATCCAGGGTGACTGCCATGGACCGAAGATTCATGTTGTTATCTCATGAAATACACATTCTACTGTCAATAGATTATAAATTTACCAATGAATATCAGTATTAATCCAACCATCCCAGCCCAGGAGAGTCCTATGAGACGCCTGACGGCGCCGCTGCTCGGCGCCCTGCTGCTTCTGCCAACCTTTTGCCCGGCCGTCGCCGGCACGCCGCGCGACACCATCGTGGTGGCCAAGCAGATCGACCAGTTCATCTCGCTGGACCCGGCGGAGGCGTTCGAGCCCGGCGTCGGCGATGTGACGCAGAGTTTGTACGACCAGCTGGTGGGGTATCGCAGCGCCACCGACCCGACCATCGTCGGCGACCTGGCCGAGTCCTGGTCGATCGGCGATGACGGGCTGACCTGGCGCTTCACGCTGAAGCCCGACCAGGCCTTCGCCAGCGGCAACCCGGTGACGGCGCAGGACGCCGCCTGGTCGCTGCAGCGCGCGGTGCGGCTGGACAAGTCGCCGGCCTTCATCCTGACCCAGTTCGGCTTCACCGCCGACAACGCCGCCGACCGGATCCGCGCGGTCGACGACCGGACGCTGGAGATCCGCATCGACCATGCGGTGGCACCGACCTTCTTCCTCAACACCCTGACCGCCGGCGTGGCCTCGGTGGTCGACGCCAAGACAGTACAGGCGAACGAGGCGAAGGACGACCTGGGCAATGGCTGGCTGAAGGCGCACAGCGCCGGCAGCGGCCCCTATGCGCTGCAGCGCTGGGTGCCGAATGAGCGGGTGGTGCTGGAGGGCAACCCGCACTGGCGGCACACCGGGCCGAAGACGCCGCACCTCGTCTTCCTTCATGTTCCCGAACCGGCGAGCCAGCGGCTGCTGCTGGAGAAGGGCGATGTCGATTACGCCCGCGACCTGACCCGCGACCAGATCCTGGCCCTGAAGGGCGCGACCGGCGTGGCGCTGCAGGAGGAGGCCGGCGACGCGCTGCTGTATCTCGGCCTGAACCAGGGCAACCCGGCCCTGGCGAAGCCCGAGGTGCGCGAGGCGCTGAAATGGCTGGTCGACTACCAGGGCATCCAGGACAGCCTGCTGAGCGGCACCTGGACCACGCGCCAGAGCTTTTTGCCGACAGGATATCTCGGCGCCGTCGACGACGTGCCCTACCGGCTGGATGTCGATCGCGCCAAGGCGCTGCTGGCCCGCGCCGGGCTGGGCGACGGCTTTTCCGTCACCATCGACATGCGCAACGTCGCGCCCTTCGCCGACATTGCCCAGGCGCTGCAGGCCAGCTTCGCCAAGGCCGGCGTCAAGCTGGAGATCCTGCCCGGCGACGGCAAGCAGACCATCACCAAGTACCGGGCGCGGCAGCACGACATCTATATCGGCACCTGGGTGCCGGATTATCGCGACCCGCACAGCAATGCCGATGCCTTCGCCTTCGACAAGGATGTGAACGACGCCGATGCGCCGAAGACGCTGGCCTGGCGCAACCGCTGGCAGGATGCCGGCTGGAACCAGACCGTGACCGAGGCGCTGCGCGAGCCCGACGCGGCCACGCGCGCCACGCTCTACGGCCGGCTGCAGCGCGAGGTGCAGGCCGAAGGCCCCTTCGTCCTGCTGTTCCAGCAGACGCTGGTGGCCGCGCATCGCAGCACCGTCTCCGGCCTCGTGCTGCAGCCGAAGACCAGCTACGCCGCGGTGGCGAAGACCAACTGACCCACTTGGGCGCGGGCGGGCCGCTACGGGTTCGCCGCCGTGACCCGCCACACCGTGTTGCCGACGTCGTCGGCGATCAGGAGCGCGCCGGACTTGTCGATCGCGACGCCGACCGGCCGGCCGCGCGCCTCGCCATCCGGATTCAGGAAGCCCGTCACCACGTCCTGCGCCTTGCCGTTCGGATGCCCGCCGCTGAACGGGATGAACACGACCTTGTAGCCGTTGAACTCGCCCCGGTCCCAGCTGCCATGCTCGCCGACGAAGGCGCCGCCGCGATAGGGCTGAGGCAAGGCGCTCGCCGTATAGAAGGCCATCCCGAGCGGCGCGACATGCGAGCTGAGCGCATAGTCCGGGACGATCGCCTTCTCGACCAGGTCTGGGCGTTGCGGCTGGACGCGCGGGTCGAGATGCTGGCCGTAATAGCTGTAGGGCCAGCCGTAGAAGCCGCCACCCTTGACCGAGGTCATGTAGTCCGGCACCAGGTTGGGCCCGAGCTCGTCGCGCTCGTTCACCACGGTCCACAGCGCGCCACTCTCCGGCTCCCAGCTCAGCCCGTTCGGGTTGCGCAGGCCGGTCGCGAACAGGCGCCAACGGCCGGTCTGCCGCTCGACCTCCCAGATGGCGGCTCGGTTCTTCTCCGCCTCCATGCCGTTCTCGGACACGTTGCTGTTCGACCCGACACCGACATACAGCAGCGACCCGTCCCGGCTGGCGACCAGGCTCTTGGTCCAGTGATGGTCGATCGGACCGCCCGGCAGCGGGGTCAGCAGCGTGCCGGGGGCCGTGATGCTGGTGTCGCCTTCGGTGTAGGGAAAGCGCAGGATCGCGTCGGTGTTCGCGACATAGAGATCAGTGCCGACCAGGGCGACGCCAAAGGGCGAGCTGAGATGGTCGATGAAGGTGCTGCGCGTCTCCGGCTTGCCATCTCCATCGGCATCGCGCAGCAGCGTGATCCGGTTGCTCGGCAGGTCGCCGCCGCCCGTCACCAGAGATTCGATCCATCCCGTTACGATGCTCTTGGGCCGCCGGATCGGCTCCACGCCCGGCGGCTTGGATTCGATCACCAGGACATCGCCGTTCGGCAGCACATACAGCGAGCGCGGATGCTCGAGCCCGGTGGCCAGCGCCTCGATCTTGAGTCCCTGGGCAACTGTCGGCGTCTCGCCGGGCTTCCAGCCAACGACGGAGGCCAGGTGCATCGGCGGGAACAGGTATTGCTGCGGCTCGGGCAGAACGGGATCCGGGCCGACCTGGCTGCCGGTGTCGAACGCCTCCTCGTTGCAGGCGGCGAGGGCAAGGGCGGCGGCCAGCACCAGCGCCGCACGCCCGGCGGTTACGGACCCGGTCATCGCTCTGCCACTCCCACGCCATGGCGGTAGACCATCGACCAGCCCATCCAGCCGGTGAACAGCAGCACCAGGACGACCGCCGCCGAGAGGATCAGCCCCCAGGGCACCACCGAGGTCCAGCCGTCGCGGGTGTGGATCAGCATGTTCAGGGTCGCCAGGATCAGCACCACCAGATTGCCGATCGCGTGCAGCCAGGCCGGCGCCAAGGCCCGCACCCGACGGTTGCCGAAGAGATCGATCAGGCCGGCGATCGCGGCGAGATATGCGAGGATCACGCCGACAGTGACCAGCCACGCGGAAAAATCCGCCCACATCATCTCGGCGGTGCGCCAGTAGGTGATGTCGGTCAGAAGCGTGCCGACGAAGCACGCGATCGGCACCGGCACCAGCATGACGTGGATCGGATGATGGGCAATGTGGGCCGTCGACCGGAGATCGGCTGTGGGCATCGCAGTATCCCGCGACGATAAGGGAGCAGTCCTAGACCAACGGCGCCCGGACGGCGTGCGTTCCAGGGCGGGCTCAGGCCACCCGGACAGGCGGGCCGCAGAAAATTCGTCGCAAGCTGCGGGCCGGACCGGCGGCCGTCGAACGGGCCCGGGTCGCGTCAGCGCGCGGCATCGAGGATCATGGCCGCCCCCTTCTCCGCGATCATGATGGTCGGGGAGTTGGTGTTGCCTGAGGTGATGGTCGGCATCACCGACGCGTCGACGACGCGGAGGCCGGTGACGCCCCTGACCCGCAGGACGCCGTCGACCACGGCCATGGGGTCGCTGCCGAGGCCCATCCTGGCGGTGCCGACCGGGTGGAAGATCGTGGTGCCGACATTGCCCGCCGCCTCGATCAGCTGCTCGTCGGACGTCAGGTCCGGGCCGGGCCGGAACTCCTGCGGTGCGAAGCGGGCCATGGCCGGCTGCCGCATGATGCCCCGTACGATCCGGATCGAATCCGCCGCGACCTGGCGGTCCTCCGCCGTCGCCAGATAGTTGGGTGCGATCACCGGCGGCACGGCGGGGTCGCGGGAGCGGGCATGGATCGAGCCGCGGCTGCTCGGGCGCAGGTTGCACACGCTCGCGGTGATCGCCGGGAATGCATGCATGCTGTCGCCGAACTTGTCGAGCGACAGCGGCTGGATGTGCATCTGCAGATTGGGGGTCGCATAGCGGTCGGACGACCGGGTGAAGGCGCCGAGCTGCGACGGCGCCATGGTCATCGCCCCGCGCCGCAGCAGGGCGTATTCGGCCCCCATCAGCCCGCGGCGCAGCAGCGAGCGGTACTGCATGTTCAGCGTCGGCACGCCGGAGACCTTGAAGATCGGCCGCAGCTGCAGATGGTCCTGCAGGTTCTCGCCGACGCCGGGCAGGTGGCGCGCCACGTCGATGCCGAGCTGCCTCAGCCGGTTTCCGTCGCCGATGCCCGAGCGCTCCAGAAGCGCGGGCGTCGCCACCGCGCCGGTCGAGACGATGACCTCCGCCCGCGCCCGCAGCCGCAGCGCCTGCCCGTCCTGGCGGATGACGACGCCGGTCGCCCGCCCGTCCTCGACGACGACCCGTTCGGCCAGCGCCCGGGTGAAGATCGCGAGATTCGGCCGTTTCAGCACCGGCTGCAGGAATCCCCGCGCGGCACTCCAGCGCCGGCCCCGCTTCTGGTTGACGTCGAAATAGCCGCAGCCCTCGTTGTCGCCGGTGTTGAAATCGACCGATCGCGGGATCCCGGCCTGCTCGGCCGCATCGATGAAGGCGTCGAGGATCCGCCAGCGCAGCCGCGGCCGGTCCACGCGCCATTCCCCGCCCGCGCCGTGCAGGGCGTCGGCGCCGCGCCAATGATCCTCATGCGACCGGAAGACGGGCAGGACGTCGTCCCACCCCCAGCCGACCAGGCCCCGTTGCCGCCAGCCGTCGTAATCAGCGGCCTGGCCGCGCATGTAGATCATGGCGTTGATGGCGGAGCAGCCGCCCAGAACCTTGCCGCGCGGGTAGGCGAGGTCGCGACCGTTCAGGCCGGGCACGGCCTCGGTCCGGAACAGCCAGTCCGACCGTGGGTTGCCGATCGCGAAGAGATAGCCGACCGGAATGTGGAACCAGATCCAGCTGTCGCGCCCCCCGCCCTCGACCAGCGCCACCCGGCACCGTCCGCTCGCGGAGAGGCGGTTCGCCAGCACGCAGCCGGCAGACCCGCCGCCCAAGACGATGAAATCGAACTCCTGATCGCCGCCCATCGCCATCCTCCCTTGCTGCGTCTTGCATTACTGGGAGAATTTGATCAGCAATACGCGAATGTTCCCCAAGGGTCTGTGCGTTTATGAACAACATGCGCCGCTACGACTGGAATGACCTGAGCTTCTTCGTCGAGGTGGCGCGGCACGGCACGCTGAGCGGCGCGGCCCGGACCATCGGCAGCGACCATGCCACGGTCAGCCGGCGCATCGCCGCGCTGGAGCACGCCCTGGGCTCCGCCCTGTTCCACCGCAGCCCGGTCGGCTACATGCTGACCCCGGCCGGCGCCGCCCTGCTGCCGCATGCCGAGCGGGTCGAGGCCGCGGCGCGGGAGGCGACGGAGGCTCTCGGCCGGCCCCAGGCCGGGCTGGTTGGCAAGGTCCGGCTGGCCACGCCGGACGGGTTCGGCAACCATTTCCTGGCCCGCCATCTGGGCGAGTTCGCCGCGGCCTATCCGAGACTGACGATCGAGCTGGTCACCGTCTCGCAGATCCTCTCGCTGTCGCAGCGGGAGGGCGAGCTGTCGGTGACGCTGGCGCCCCCCGGCCGGGGCCGCTTCCAGACCGAGAGGCTGACGGAGTACGACCTCGAGCTCTATGGCGACGCCGGCTATCTGGCCGAGGCGCCGCCGGTCCGCACCCGGCAGGACCTGCGCGACCACCGCTTCATCGGCTATGTCGACGATCTGATCTTCACGCGCGAGCTGGACTATCTCGGCGAGGTCCTGCCGGGGCTGACGGTGCCGCTGCAGGCGACCAGCCTGCTGGGCCAGCTGAACGCCGTCCTGCGGGGCGACGGGCTGTGCGTGCTGCCGCGGTTCATCGCGCGCCAGCACCCGACCCTGGCTGTCGTGCTGCCCGGCGAGGTCAGGCTGCGCCGCAGCTACTGGATCAGCGCCCATCAGGAGCAGGCGGAGCTGCCGCGCGTCCGGGTGCTGCGGGACTTCATTCGCCGCTGCGTCGAGCGGCATGGCGGTTTCCGGATCGAGGATTGAGGTCCGGGCCCCGGCCGGCCCGGTCAGGACGACGGTGCCGCGACCGTGCCTTGCGGAGGATGACGTTGCCGTAGATGCGCCGGCCGAGGTCCGGGATCTTCCGCCGCACCCGGTCGGCTAAGGCGGCGGTGGTGACCCGTGCTCCGCTCTCCTACCCTGGCGACCGATGCCGGACGGCGGATGTTGTGAACAGGACCAGAAGATGACGGCTCCCCTAGCCACCGTGTCCCTGACAGCCGAGGCGCCGACCACCGGCGACATCGCCGCCATCGCCCGGCGCGGCGCGCATGTGGCGGTTTCGCCGGAGGTCGAAGCCCGGATCCTTGCCGCGCGCGCCGTCGTCGACCGCTATGCCGCCTCGGATGTGCCGGTCTACGGCCTGACCACCGGGCTCGGCGCGGGGGTCGACACGCGCCTCGCGGCGGAGGATCTGGTCGCGTTCCAGCGGCGGGTTCCGGAAGGCCGAGCGGTCGGGGTCGGGCCGGCCCTGCCGCGCGAGGTGGTGCGGGCGATGATGGCGGCGCGCATCGCCGGTATGGCGACCGGCGGCTCCGGCGTGTCGCTGCCGGTGTTCGCCGGGCTGGTGGCGGCGCTGAATGCCGGAGTCCACCCTGTGGTTCCGGCGCTGGGCTCGATCGGCGCGGCCGATCTGGCCCCACTGGCGCATATGGGCCGCGCCCTGCTCGGCGATGGCGAGGCGGAGTTCGGCGGCGCGGTGATGCCGGCCGCCGAGGTGTTGCGGCGGGCCGGGCTCGAACCGCTGCCGCTGGCGCCGAGGACGGCCACGCCATCGTCGTCGCCAACAGCCTGTCGGTCGGCAAGGCCTGCCTCTGCCTGGAGGACGTCGAACGGCTGTTCGGCTGGTCGCTGACGGCTGTCGCCCTCGCCTTTGAGGCTTTCCGCGCCAATGTGGCGGCCCTTGACGATCGCGCGCTGGCCGCCAGGCCGGCCTTCGGCCAGCGCGCGGTGGCGGACTGGCTGCGCGCGCTCCTCGCCGGCAGCGCCCTCCTGGCCGAAGGCGCGGCCCGGCGGGTGCAGGACCCGCTGAGCTACCGCTGCGCCCCGCAGGTCTGGGGAGCGCTTCTTCACGCGATCGGCGAGGCGCGGGCCGCCACCGAGATCGAGCTCGCCGGCTCCGGCGACAATCCGGTTGTCCTGGCGTCGGAGGGGCTGATCCTGTCCCACGGCAATTTCGACCTGACGGCCTTCGTGCTGGCGTGGGAGCGGCTCGGCCAGGCGATGGCGCATGGGGCGGCGGCGACCGCCTATCGCGTGATGAAGATCATGTCGACCGGCCTGTCGGACCTGCCGCGGTTCCTGACCCCGATCGGCGCGGGCCGGGCGGGCTTCGGCCCGGTCCAGAAGACCGTCTCGGCCCTGGAGGCGGAGATCCGGCACCTCGCGGCCCCGGTCTCCCTGGCGCCGATCCCCGTGGCGGACGGGGTCGAGGACCAGGCCTCCCTGGCTCCGGCCGTTTTGGCGAAAACCGAGGCGATCATCGACCGGCTGCGCTTCCTCGTCGCGATCGAGCTTATCGTCTCCGCCCAGGCCCTTGAGCTGCGCGGCGTGGAGGCGGCGCTGGGCGCGGGCACGGGGGACGCCTATCGCCTGGTCCGCTGCCATGTGGCACCACTGGTCGAGGACCGCGCCCAGAGCATGGATGTCCAGCGGCTGGCGGAGGTCATCCGGGCCTCCTCACCGCCCCACGCCCCTTGACCTCCGGCGATGCGGCGGGATGCTGCCGCTTCGCATGCTCCACCCCCTCAGGCACCGCGCCTCCTGGAGACCAGGAATGCAGGAAATCTGGATCGACTATCTGAACGCGCTCGACGCCAAGGCGCTCGCACTCGGGGATGACGAGATCCTCGCGGCGGTGGAGAAGGCGCTGGAGGCGCAGGGCCTCGGCGAGACCGTGATCGAGCCGCGCGTCCATCTGGTGCCCGAAAGCTCCGACAAGGGGCATTTCAACGTGCTGCGCGGTTACGTCAAATCGCTGAACACCGCCGGGGTGAAGGTCGTCGGCGACTTCGTCGACAACTACAGGCACGGCCTGCCCTCCGAGCTGGCGGTGCTGAACCTGTTCGATCCGCACACCGGCATGCCGAAGGCGGTGATCGACGCGACCGCGATCACCGATATGCGCACCGGCGCGGTGACGGCGCTGGGCGCGAAGCATCTCGCCCGCAAGGGCAGCAAGGTGCTGGGCCATATCGGCGCCCGCGGCACGTCCTACTGGAATGTCCGCCTGCTCGACCACCTGTTCGATTTCGACGAGATCCGTGTCCATTCCCGCCGTCCGGAAAGCCGCAATGCCTTCGCGGCGCGCCTGGAGCAGGATCTCGGGAAGAGGATCGTCGCCGCCGACAGCTGGGAGGATTGTCTCAAGGGCGCCGACATCATGGTGGAGGCAAGCCGGCTGCCGGAGCCCGCGCCCCTGTTCCGCACCGAATGGGTGAAGCAGGGCGCGTTCGTCGTCCCCTATGGCACGATGAGCGCGCTGGAACTCGACCTGACCGACATCATGGACAAGGTCGTGGTCGATGACTGGGGCCAGTGCGGCCCCGGCCGTCCTTTCGGGGCGCTGCGCCGCCATGTCGACGAAGGCAAGGTCACGGCGGAGACGCTGCATGCCGAGATCGGGCAGATCGTCGCCGGCCTGAAGCCCGGCCGCGAACGGGACGACGAGACCATCCTGTTCTGGCATCGCGGCCTCAGCACCACCGATGTGGCGCTCGGCGCGGCCATGGTGGACAAGGCCCGGGCGCTGGGGATCGGCCAGCGGCTTCGCTTCGCCTGACGGAAGGCTCAGCCGGCGGCGATCGCGTCCCTGCGGCGGGCCGCCGCCTCCTCGGGCCCGATCACCAGCTGGCCGCGCCAGCTGCGGGGATCGTCGCCGAATCCGGTGAACCGCTCCCAGCCCCGCTCCTGATCGCAGAGCATGAAGGCGGTGCCACCGGCAGCGGTGACAAGGCAGAGGCCGCCGGCGACGTCCCAGACATTCGGCCGCTCGAACCGCGCCACCTCCAGCAGGCCGGCCGCGACGAAGGCGCATTCGATAGCGGCCGATCCGGTCTTGCGCGTCTCCCAGGGCAGCACGCCGCCCGGGTCGATCCGGGGCTCGCCCGACAGACGGCGCCGCACCGCCGGGTTCGGCCCGCCCTCGATCGCCGCCCCGTCGAAGCTCAGCGGGCCGCGGCCGCAGGCGTGATAGACGCCGGAGCGCAGGGCGTGGCTGGTCGAGCACCAGACCGCCCCGGCCGCCGGCCGGCCGCGATGCAGCACGCCGATCGAGGCGGCGAAGAGCGGCAGGCCGTTGACGAAGTTGGTGGTGCCGTCGACCGGATCGATCGCCCAGACCGGGCTGTCCGGCGCCGCCGGATGGTCCTCCATCTCCTCGCCGATGATGCCGTGATCGGGATGCAGCTCCGCCAGCCGCGTCCGGATCAGGGATTCGACCCGTTGGTCGACCTCCGACACCGGGTCCCGGAACAGCAACTCGTTTCCCTGCCCTGGCCCCTGCCCCGGCCCAGTCTTATAGCGCACACTGAGGGTCCGCCCGAGCGATGCGACGATCTCGGCCCCGGCCAGCCTGGCGAACTCGACCGCGGTCTCCTCCCACTCCCGCAGCGCGCCGGCGGGCAGGTCGCTGTGGTCGTCGGCCGCCACGGTCATTCGTCATCCCCCGGAATCAGGACATGGACCGGCTTCGGCTCGATCCGGATCATCAGCGTGGCCTCGCCGCCTTCGAGCGCTTTGTCGTCGACATGGATGGTCCCGCCCTGGGGGTGCAACTCGACCCGCTCGGCCTTCACCCGGAGCAGCGGCGAGCCCCGGGCCTCCGGGTCCTTGAGCCAAGCCAGCATGGACCGGCGCTTCGCCGCCGGCAGCCAGGCTACGTCGAGATGCGCATCTCCCGGGTCGGCCTCCGGCGCCAGCAGCAGGTTCGGCCCGATCATCGGCAGGTTCATGACCTCGATCATCAGCAGCCTCTCGTCCAACCGCTTGCCGTCGACGGTCAGGCTGGCCTCGACCGGCTCGCTGTCGGCGACGATGCGGCGCAATTCCTCTCGCCGTTCGCCGACCAGGCCGGAGCCATGCTCCTTGCCGCCGGTGGCCTGCCCTATCGCCGCGGCGATGGGGCCCATTCCGACCGCCTCGACGAAGTTGAGCGTCCATTCCGGCCCCTCGACCACGCCGATCCGCAGCGGCGCGCGTCTCGCCTTAGCCAGGCCGGCGACGATGTGGCGCGGCTCCTCGATGAGGCCGAGCGCCCGCGCGATGTTGTTGGAACTGCCGGTCGGCAGGATGGCTATGGTGTGGCCGCGGCCGTGCAGCGCCCGCACGATCTCGGCGACCGCGCCGTCGCCGCCGGCGACCACCACCAGGTCGTGCGGATTCTCCAGCGCCCGTTCCAGCTCCTTGCCGCGGGTCGAGGTGTGGACCGGGGCGAAGCCCGACATCTCCAGCAGGCGGACCAGCCGGTCGGCCGGCCAATCGCCGTCGCCGGCCCTCGGGTTGTGAAACAGCGAGACATCCATGGTCGAGCAATCGCCGCGTCGCGGGTCGGGTTCCGTCAGGACTTGACCATCCGTCACGCCCTGCCGGGCCGATACGGAAGGGGCCGGTCCCGCGGGAGCCGGCCCCTTTCACCGTCGGTTCGGTGGGGTCAGCCGCCGCAGCGGGCGGCGTATTCCTGGTCGGCGGCCTGGATCCGCTGGTCCGCCTGCTGCAGATCCTGGGCCGTGAGCTGCAGCTCCGCCTGGCAGTTCTGGCGGATCGTGTTGAGGCGCTTGGCCTCGGCGATCAGCCCCATGCCGGTTCGGCACTGCTCCGCCATGGGCGCGTTGGACTGCTCCTGCAGGGTCTGGGTCGCGGCGCGGACCTTCTGCGCCTGCAGCTGGGCGTCCGACTGGCAATCGGCAAAGGCGGGGGTGGCGACGATGACCGCCGCGGCAGCGAGAAGAGCGAGTTTCACGGGACCTCTCCATCAGGCTGGCAGGGTTCGCCTCCGCCGCGTTGCGGCAGAGGACATTGAGCCAATGATCGAGCGCAGGCGATTGTTCCGCCCGTGGCGCGATAAAGTCGGATACGTCCGTGAAATCACCAACAGGCCAGGATTCCTCGCATTCGATCAATGATATTTCTTTCGCCCGCCGACCTCTCGCCAGGGCATCGATCTGGAATCATGAAATCGAGTGATATCAATTGATAGATCGGCGTTGGGAAACCTGAGGCCCGATGTCGATATACGTCCAGAGAAGCTGGATTTTACTCTTGGAAAGACAGGGAGAACGGGATTTTTAACGGAACAGTCGGGTCCCCCATCGGTTTCGTCAGTAGTCAGTCGCAACACGGACGCTTCCGATGCCGGCCATCTCCGCCGCCACCGAGCGGCAGTTTCTCGCGACCGTCGCTCCCTGTATTCCGGACCTCCGACGCTATGCCGTCAGTCTGACCCGCAATCGCGCCGATGCCGACGACCTGATCCAGGAGACCCTGCTGCGGGCCGCCCTCAAGCTCCATCTCTGGCGGCCCGGCAGCAATATCGTCGCCTGGCTCATCGTCATGATGCGCCGCCTGCACCTTTCGAAGTTCGTCGCCGGCAAGCGCAATCAGACCGAGATGGTGCCGATCGAGGGCTGGGACCTGCCGTCGCCGCCCAGCCAGACCGACGCGATCGAGGTGCGCGAGCTGGAGGAGCGCTGGCCCACCCTGTCGCGCAGCCATCGCGACGTGCTGCGCCTGGTGGCGATCAACGGCGCCTCCTACGAGGAGGCGGCGGAACAGCTTCACGTCCCGATCGGCACCATCCGGTCACGCCTCGCCCGGGCGCGGCACGCGCTGCGTGGCGAGGGCCACGCCGTCCATTGAGGCATCACTGCACCTCGACCGGCAGCGTGAAGACGTAACCGACGCCGCGCTCGGTGCGGATGATCTGCGGGTCGCGCGGGTCGGCCTCCAGCTTGCGGCGCAGCCGCAGCACCTGGACATCGACGCTGCGGTCGAACACATCCTCGTGGACCCGCGTCGCCTGCAGCAGCTGCTCGCGCGACAGCGGTCGCTGCGGCGCCTCGACGAAGGCGACCAGCAGCGCATATTCGCTCTTCGACAGCGTCACCACGGTGCCCTGCGGGTCGGTCAGCCGCCGCAGGCGCCGCTCGAGCTGCCAGCCGCCGAACCGGCAGCGGCCGCGCTCTGGGGCCCGCTGCGAGGCTGTCCGGGGAGCGTCCCGCCCGCGCAGGATCGCGCGGATCCGCGCCAGCAGCTCGCGCAACCCGAAGGGCTTGGCGAGATAGTCGTCGGCGCCGAGCTCCAGCCCGACGACGCGGTCGATCTCCTCCCGGCCGCGCCCGATCCCGATGATCGCCGGTCCGCCGGATTTCGACCGGATCTCGCCCAGCAGCGGCAGGCTGCTCTCGTGGTCGAGCTGCAGGTCCAGGATCACCAGATCGGGGTTGGTCTCGCTGATGTGGCGGGCCAGGTCCCGACGTCCCGCGGCCGCAGCCGCCCGGACGCCATTGCTCTCCAGATAATCGACGATGGAGCGGCGCATCACGGGATCGTCATCGGCGACGACGACGCGGATCGCGCGGTGATGCGCCGTGCCGGTCTCCGGCCGGACCGATTGCATCTCGAGCTCCCCCTGCGGCCAGGAAGAGGCGTGGAATGCGGCCGGCTCTGTCCGATACTGAAACAAGGCTCTGACTCCGGTTCCGGCGGCGTTGGAACCCGCCGCCTGTGCAACGCCCGGACGATCGCACCGGGACGGCAGAACCGAAGGTGACCTGGGTCACGTGCCGGAAACGGCGCGGCCCCGTCATGCCGCGCGGGTGATATCCCTGAGCTGCGGCGTCGACAAATGGAGCACCTGATACAGCGGCGCGTTCTCCGCCGGGGCCGGATCGGTCCACAGGGTGAAACGCACCAGCTCCCACGACCATGGATCGACCGCCAGGGCCGCGGTGTGGATACCGGGCCGCCGGGCATGGCCTCGCAGCTCCATCACCGCCTCGGCCACGAGGTTTGCCGGATCGGCGTCGGCCGGCAGCGGTTCGGTGTGGCGGGTGGCATGGCTTGGGGCGCCGCCGCGGTCCGGCCCCGCCAGGCAGGCTACTCCGGTCCAGTGCCGCACCGGCGGCCGGCCGAAGGACCCGACGACACCGCCGAAGCCGTCCCCGCCCCACAGAAACCCGCCCATGCCCTCGATCGAGGCCCACAGGTAGAAGGGGGCGTACTGGTTGACCGGCGAACCGTCGACTCCGCGCTCGCGGATCAGATAGGCCTTGAGCCCGAGCCCTGGCAGGTTGTCGAGCGCGGGGGCCTTGGCCGCGACCCGGCGGCGGATGACCTGCATGTCGTAATCGGCCGGCAGGGTGATCTCGTATTGCATCGCATACATGATCGACGCTCCTGGTTTCGGTCAGACGGGTTCCATCCAATGCACCGCGGTGCCGGCCCGGACCGGCTGGACACTGACATAGGCGAAGACGCTGTCGGCCGAGGCGCCGTGCCAGTGCCGCTCATCCGGCGCAAACCAGATGCTGTCCCCCGCCCTCACCTCCGTCACCGGGCCGCCGGCGCGCTGCACCAGGCCGACGCCCTGCAGGACATAGAGCAGCTGCCCGAGCGGGTGGCTGTGCCAGCGCGTGCGGATGCCGGGATCGAGGGTGGCGCGCATCGCCGTCATCTCGCCGTCGAGGCGACCGTCCAGCAGTCCTTCGACCCAGAACGGGCCGCTGGCGATGCCGTCCGGAGCGCAGGTGATGGCGCTGCCGGCGCGGCGGATGGTCATCTCACCGGGATTGCCCGGCCTTGTCTCGGCGCTCATCGGCCGGTTCCGCCATCTTGGACCATCGAAGCGACGCCGCCGGCGAAGGACCAGTCGTCGAGCCCGGTGGTCGAGATCACCACCATGACGTCCTCCGGCAGCAGGCCCGGCGCCTCGGCCAGGCGCTCGGCCAGGCGCCGGTAGAGCGCCGTCTTGGTCGCAGTGCTGCGCGGCCGGCCGGCGGTCACCTGGAACAGCACGAAATCGTCCGAGCGCGGGCCGCCGAGATAATGGCGGTCGAACACCAGCTCTCCCGGCTCGTGCTGGTGGATGATCTGGAAACGGTCGTCGGGCGGGACCTCGAAGGCCTCGACCAGCGCCCGGTGCAGGCTGTCGGACAGGGCGCGGAGATAGTCAGGCGATTTGCCTCTGGCGAGCGAGATGCGGGTGAGCGGCATGGCGACCTCCATCGGAACTTGACGTCCAGGAGGTAGCGCTGCAGGGTTGTCCTGAAAATCGGAAATATCGGGACAATTGGTTCAGAAAATTGGAATGATTTCCATGCGCCGGATCACCTTCGACCTGGACGTGCTGCGCAGCTTCGCCACCGGCATGGAGCTGGGCAGCTTCGCCAAGGCGGCCGACCGGCTGGGCCGCTCCACCTCGGCGGTCAGCGCCCAGCTGCGCAAGCTGGAGGAGCAGGCCGGCATGCCGATCTTCCGCAAGGCCGGCCGCGGCCTGGCCCTGACCGAGGCCGGGGAGACCATGCTGGCCTATGCCCGGCGGCTGCTGGCGCTGAACGACGAGGCGGCGGCCGCGGTCCACGGCATCGACCTGCAGGGCTGGGTGCGGCTGGGCCTGTCGGAGGATTTCGGCGAGGCGCTGCTGCCGGCGGTGCTGGGCCGCTTCGCCCGTGCCCATCCAAGGGTGCGGATCGAGGCCCGGATCGCCCGCAGCTTCGAGCTGCTGGACCGGGTCGGCGCCGGCCAGCTCGACCTGGCGCTGGCCTGGGGCGACGGCGGCGCCCTGCCCCACATCGAGCGGGTGGCCGAGCTGCCGACGCGCTGGGTCGGGCCGGCCGCCGGCGGCGGGTTCTTCGATTCCGTGGGCGATCGGCCCCACGAGCCGCTGCCGCTGGCGGTGCTGGAGGCGCCGTGCCTGCTGCGGACGGCCGCGACCACGGCGCTGGACCGGGCCGGCATTCCCTGGCGCCTGGCCTTCGTCAGCCCCAGCCTGGGCGGGCTGTGGGCGGCGGTGGCGGCCGGGCTCGGCGTCACCATCCGAACCGATTTCGGGCTGCCGGGCAGCGTTCGGGTGCTGGAACCGGCCAGGGCGCCGGCCCTCCCGGCCTTGCCCCTGACCCTGCTGCGGGCCGAGGCCGAGCCGGATCCGGTCACCGCCCGCCTGGCCGCGATCCTGACGCGATCAGTGCGCGACGCCCTGCCCGGCCTCGCCGCAGCAGCGTGACGAGGTCAGTCGCAGCCTGCGACCGTGACCTCCTTGATGGTGTTCTGGGCGTTGGTCGACACGATGATGCTGCAGAGATAGTCGACGGTCTCCTGCTGCTGGTAATAGCCCGTCGGCTGGCTCTGGTAGATCGGCATCGAGGCGATGCCCTGGCCGCCCTGGGTCATGCCGACGATGGTGCCGTCGGACTGGCCGGTCTGCACGAACTGGGTGCCGGTGCTGACCCGGGTGTGGCTCCATTGGTAGAAGCCGTCCGCGCCGCCCGGGCTCGGCCCGATGCCGATATTGGGCTGGCCGAACGTCTGGAAGGCGACGTCGAGGGGCTTGCCGACCATGGCGTTGCCGATCTGCTGCACCTTGTTCGGTCCGGACGACAGGCAGCCGGTGAGGGCCGACGCGGCAAAGAGGGCGAGGAGCGCCAAGGCCCCTGCCCGCGGCAGGCGGAACGTCATTCTGAGGTCCTGCGAGTGTCGAAACGGCGGTTCGGGCGGGCCTATCGCAGCATGCGGGCGATCGCCTGGTAGCGCGGGGTGAAGTGCGGTGCCAGCAGCGCGGCCCAGGCCTTGAACATCTTGCGCGATTCGTCGGAGCAGCGGACCGCGCGCGCCTCGGGCAGGAACTTCTCCCGGAGGATCCAGTCATAGGTATCCTCGTCGTGGCCGTACATGTAGCACAGCAGGTTGAAGAAGCGCTGCTCGCTGAGCGAGTGCTCGTCGGCGAAGACCTGCATGTTCTGGCTGGCATCGTCACCGACGGAGGCGTTGTTCTGGAACCAGATAGCGGCCATCCGCAGCACCTCGGCGATCTGGTCGCTCGTCTCCTTACCGCCGGGATTGAGCAGGATCATCATCGCCGCCATCTGGTCGACCGCGTCCTCCTCCCGCCCGGTCGAGGGGAGGGTCAGCATGTCGATCAGGGCGTGGCCGGTCTCGTGCAACAGGATGAAGCGGATGTTGCTGGCGATGTAGGCGCCGAGGATGTTCGACTTCGGATCCGCCTTCTCGGCCAGCTTCATGCCCTGCTGCGCCAGGGAATCGACCAGCTCGTAGCACAGCACGATCGCCGAATCCTTGGGTGAGTAGAACGCGTTCACCGCCCCGCATTCCGCGCCCACATAGCGCAGCTGGCGCGGCAGTTCGAACATCCCGTTCATCCAGGCGATCTCGGGATTGCGGCGCAGCAGGTCGGTGTCGCGCGTCAGCTCGTAGGCCTCCTTCAGCCCCGGGCTCTTCGGCTCCAGATAGGCGAAGGCGAATTGCCCGTCCTCTTCCGCCTGCTTCCCGTCGCTCGAATCGGCCTGGTCGTCCTGATGGGACGAGGGCGTGGCGTCGGTCCCAGACGCCCCCTGGTCAGCCGGCGCCTGATTGCCGGGAGAGCTGCTGCTGGCCTGCTGCGATCCGCCGGGCTCCTGCTGGGAGGCCGAAGCGCCGGCCGATCCACCCTGCTGGCCGCCCCGGGCATCGGCCAGCGCCATCAGGGTCGGATAGCTCGGATCGGCCGGGGGCTTGTCGTAGCCGAACGGATAGAAGCTGTTCGAGATCAGCACCGAGAGCGCCTGCAGATCGGCGTCGTGATCGGCCCGCCAGATCAGGTCGTAGCCACGGATCTCACGGCCGCGCTGCTCGAAGCGGCTGTAGAACTTGCCGCCCTTGCGGTTGCCGGTGACGATGAACAGGTTGTTCCGGCGGAACTCGTAGGTGATCTCGGATTCGCCACTGCCGGAGAGGGCGTCGTAGAACGAGTTGATCTGCCCGTCGGTCACGTCGGTGAAACGCATCGTCATCAGCGACGCACCGCCGTCGGGATCGTCCAGGGTGACGCCGCCCGCCTCCGAATCCGACCGCTTGGTCAGGACCTTGGAGGGGTAGGAGATGGTGATCCCGCTCCTGGAATCAGAGAGCGGCTGCCAGCCGGTCTTGTCCCGCATCGCCAGGGCGGTGCCGGCAAGCGTGACCGCCTGGTCGGCATCCAGTTCGCCGGTGGCGGTGACGCCGTTCTGCCGCTGCCAGCTGGAGAGCGCGGTGCGCGTGCCCTCCTTGAAGGCCCCGTCGAACCAGCCCTTGTAGAAGCCGAGCCAGGCCAATCCTTCCTGGACCAGTTTCTTCTCGTCCGGGTTCAGCGTCTTCTCCAGGGTGGCCGGGTCGGATGCGATGACGCCGGATCGCTGGCCGGGCACGATGTGCTGCGCGTGGCCGGACGATACGTCGAACACCCCGAGCAGCACGCAGGCCACGGCGGCTGCGCGCGCCACCCTCGACACTTCAGGTCCCTTACCCACCATCTTCCCCTCCGAACCCACCCCATCGCCTGATATTAGACGAATTTGTTGAGAATCAGGCCGACCGCATTCCCATTAAAGAACCGAGCGGGCAAGATCTGAAAAGCCCCTCCCTGCCGAAAGCCCGCGCAAAGCTGATCGGCACGGTCGTCAGGCCAGAGACTGCAGGTCGCCGCAGATGCTGATCGCCTGGCCGGAAATGGTGCGGCCGCGCGGCGAGGCCAGCAGCAGGATCTGGTCGGCCAGCTGGCGCGGCTGGATCATCTCGCGGATCGAGGCCCGGGCCAGGGACTGCTCCTGCAGCGCCGCGGCCGTGACGCCGCGCTGCTCGGCCTTGGCGGCGAAGACGCGGCGGATGCGGTCGCCCTCTACGATGCCGGGCTGGATCGCGTTGACCCGGATACCGAGCGGGCCGAGCTCGATCGACAGCGATTTGGTGAAGCCGACCACCGCCCATTTCGAGGCGGCATAGGGCGTGCGCAGCGGAAAGCCCAGCCGCCCGGCCGAGGAGGACAGGTTGATGATGGACGCGTTGCCGCTCTTCGCCAGATGCGGCACGGCCAGGCGGGTGCAGTTGAACTGGCCGGTGATGTTGACCGCCAGCGTCCGGTCCCACTCCGCCGGATCGATCTGGTCGACCCGGCCGGTCGGGCCAGCAATGCCGACATTGTTGACAAGGCAGTCCAGCCCGCCCAGCGCCGCCAGCGCCTCATCGAACAGCCGGGCCACGGCCGCCCGGTCGGACATGTCGGCCGCGGTCGCGCTGATCGCCGGGCTTTCCGCCGCCAGCGCGTCGAGCGCCGCCCGGTCGATGTCGCTGACATGCACCCGTGCCCCCTCCTCAACGAAGGCGCGGGCGATCTCCCGCCCGATGCCGGACGCGCCGGCGGTGACCAGGACGCGCAGGCCCCTGATGCCGAGATCCATTGGGCTCCTCCTTCCTTCTCGCTCGTTGTTCGCCCGGCCGCGCCTCGTCGCGGCGCGCATCGGACAGCCTAGCCCGGCGCGCCATGGCCACCAAGCCGGCCTGGGTTGCCCCAACACGGTCTGGACCCACGCCTCGCTTTATCGGACCGTTGTCGCAAAGAGACTCCGGGAGGAAGGGCATGCCGACCGTCGCGATCATCGGCACCGGGCTAATCGGCCGGTCCTGGGCGATTGTCTTCGCCGCCGCCGGTTGGGAGGTGCGCCTGGCCGATGCCAGCGCGGCCGCGCTGCAGGCGGCACCCGGGCTGATCGCCGAAGGCCTTAACGATCTCGCCGGCCATGGGCTGGTCGATGATCCGGCCGGCGCCGTGGCGCGCATCCACGCTGCCGGATCCCTGGCCGAAGCGGTGGCCGGCGCCGAGCTTGTGCAGGAGAACCTGCCGGAGGACGTGGAGATCAAGCGCGTGGTCTTCGCCGAGCTGGACCGGCTGGCGCCGCGCGACGCCATCCTCGCCTCCTCCACCTCCGCCATCGTCGCCTCGCGCTTCACCGAGAATCTGGCCGGGCGCGAGCGCTGCCTGGTGGCCCATCCGGTCAATCCGCCGCATCTGGTGCCGGTGGTCGAGCTGTGCGGCGCGCCCTGGACCGCGCCGGAGACGGTCGAACGAGCGCGAGCGATCTACCGCGCCGCGGGGCAGGAGCCGGTGACGATTCACCGCGAGGTCGACGGCTTCGTGCTGAACCGGCTGCAGGGCGCCCTGCTGGCCGAGGCCTTCCGGCTGGTCGGCGATGGCGTGATCAGCCCGCAGGATCTGGACAGGACCATCCAGGACGGGCTGGGCCTGCGCTGGTCCTTCCTCGGCCCCTTCGGCACGATAGAGCTGAACGCACCGGGCGGCATCCCCGACTACTGCGCCCGCTATACCGGCTTCTACCGCCGCCTCGCCGCCAACCCGGCCGGACCTGAGGTGTGGGATGCCCCGACCGT
>NZ_JANX01000045.1 GCF_000767795.1 Inquilinus limosus MP06
CGCCGTCGGAGCGCTGATGGAGTGCCATCGCCGCGGCATCGCGGTGCCGGACCAGGTCTCGATCCTCGGCTTCGGCGATTTCGAGATCGGCGGGCAATGCGTGCCGGCGCTGTCGACCGTGCGGATCGACGCCGAAGACATCGGCCGCCGCGTCGGCGCGCTGCTGCTGCGCGTCCTCGAGCCCCGGGACGGCGCGCCGGCACCGCCCCGGGTGATCGATGTCGGTTTCGAGATCGTCGAGCGGGGCTCAACGGCCAGGAGGCCCGGCCGCGCCTGACCCTTCCCGCTGCCCTGGAAGCCACCATCAAGACGGCAGAAGCCGCACCCCAACCTCAGCTCTGGGAGAAGTTCCATGCCCAAGATCGGTCTCCGCCACCTCATGGCGGGTTGTGCCCTGACCCTCGGCCTCGCCGCCACCCTGCCCGCCCAGGCGCAGGACACCCTCACCGTCTGGGTCACCAAGGGGTTCTACAAGGGCGAGGACGACGCCCTGCTGGCCCTGATCGACCGGTACCAGAAGGCCACCGGCGTCAAGGTCGAGCTGTCGCTGTATTCGACCGAGGACTGCATCGTGAAGTCGGTCGCGGCGGTCGAGGCCGGCACGCCGCCGGATGTCGGCTACTGCACCACCTATGATTTCCGCACCACCGGCCAATGGGCCTATGAGGGCCGGCTGGAGGATGTCAGCGACGTCATCAATCCGATCAAGGACCAGTTCCAGCCCGACGCACTGGCCACCACCTTCCTGATGAACGGCAAGACCGGGCAGAAGGCCTATTACGCCTTCCCAATCGAACGCCAGACCATGCACATCTTCTACTGGAAGGACATGCTGCAGGACGCCGGCTTCAGCGAGGCCGACATTCCCGGAACCTGGAACGAGTACTGGGACTTCTGGTGCGACAAGGTGCAGGGCGCCTTGCGCAAGAAGGGCAAGCGGATCTACGCCATCGGCCAGCCGATGAGCGTGGCCGCCTCCGACACCTTCTTCAGCTTCCTGACCTGGGCCAACGCCTACAACGTCAAGATCGTCGACGAGACCGGCAAGATCGTGCTCGACCAGCCGGAGAACCGGGCGGCCATGATCGAGGCGGTGAAGAGCTACAGCTCGATCTTCACCCGCGGCTGCACCCCGCCCTCCTCGGTCAACTGGCTCGACACCGACAACAATGTGAACTTCCACAACAAGACCACGGTGCTGACCCACAACGCCACGATCTCGATCCCCAGCAAGCACCTGGACGATTCGACCAACCAGACGCTGACCGAGGAGCAGCGGGCCCAGGCGAAGAAGAACTACGACGAGAACATCCGCACCACCCTGTTCCCGAAGAAGCCGGATGGCGGGACGCTGCCGAACCTGGCGGCGACCAAGACCGCGGTGATCTTCGCCGATTCCAAGAACAAGGCCCGGGCCAAGGAGTTCATGGCCTTCATGATGAAGGACGAGAACCTGACGCCCTTCGTCGAGGGCTCGGTCGGGCGTTGGTACCCGGTGACCAAGTCCGGCGCAGCCCGGCCGTTCTGGACCGACGGCAGCGACCCGCACCGGGCCGTGGTGTCGAAGCAGTTCACCGAGGGCACCGTGCCCTTTCCCTTCGTCTACAACTACCACTTCACCACGGTGAATGCGGAGAATGTCTGGGCCAAGGCGCTGAACCGCGTGGTCCAGGACGGAGTCTCGCCCGACCAGGCGGTCGATGAGATGATCGCCCGGATCAAGGAAATCGCTGGCTAGGACCGACCTGCCGGCCCGGCCCGCGCGCAACGCCGCGCGGGCCGGGCCGCAGCCCCTGCTCAGAGAGGATCCAGCCGATGACCGCGACCACGATCCATGCGACCCCGGCCGCCGCCCGCGGCAGCCACCGCCGCACCTGGGCGACCTGGGGCGCGATCCTGCTCATCCCCTATATCGCCGTGTTCCTGGTGCTGGTGGCCTATCCGGTCGGCTACGGCCTCTATCTCGGCGCCAACCCGGCCAGCTACCGCCGCCTGTTCGCCGACCCGATCTTCCTGACCGCGGCGGTCAACACCATCCTGTTCCTGCTGATCGCGGTGAATGTGAAGATGGTGATCGCGCTTGGCCTGTCCGGATTCTTCGCAGTGCCGCGCTGGTGGATCCGGCTGCTGCTGGTGCTGTTCATCCTGCCCTGGGCGGTGCCGTCGATCCCAACCATCCTGTCGTTCCGGGTCATGCTCAACCCCGAGACGGGGATGATCAACCAGCAGCTGTTCCAGCTGTTCGACATCTTCGAGGGGCCGCCCTGGCTGACCAGCCCGTGGCTGGCCTTCTTCGGCGCGGTCGTCGTCCATATCTGGAAATCGCTGCCGTTCTGGACCCTGATCCTGCTGACCGGGCGCCTGGCCATCGCCCGCGACCTGTATGAGGCCGCGGCGGTCGACGGCGCCTCGCGCTGGCAGCGCTTCCGCTTCGTCACCTGGCCGTCGGTCGCGGCGCTCTACGTCACCTCGACCATCCTGTCGACGATCTGGACGCTGGGCGACTTCAACAGCGTCTACCTGCTGACCGGCGGCGGCCCGAACGACAGCACCCAGGTGCTGGCAACGCTCGGCATCCGTTACCTGCGCAACAACAATCTCGATCTCGGCGTCGCCTCGATCATCGTCGCCATGCCGCTGATCCTGCCGCTGGTCTTCGTCATGGTGAAGCGCCTGTCCAAGGGAGGCGAGGCATGAAGCGCTGGCTCAACGAGGCGGCCCTGATCCTGATCGCCATCCCGGTGGTGCTGTGGACCGTGGTGCCGCTGTACCACCTGTTCGTCCTGGCGATCTCGCCGCAGGATGCGGTGCTGGCCGGCACGCTGTGGCCGGAGCACCCGACCTTCTCCAACTTCCTCACCGTGTTCCGGCAGCAGCACTACTATCTCAGCAATTTCTGGCTGCAGCTCGGCAACAGCTTCTTCATCGCCGTCACCACCGGGGTGGCGACCCTGTTCGTCGCCACCTGCGCCGCCTTCGCGATCAGCCGGCTGCGCGTGCCGGGCGGCCGCCATATCATGAATATGGCGCTGGCCACCTATCTGATCCCGGCCGCCTTCCTGGCCGTGCCGATGTACAAGACCATGGGCTCCTACGGCCTGCTCGACACCCAGACCGCGCTGATCCTGGCGATGATCGCCCTGGCCTCGCCCTACGCCATCTGGGTCCTGAAGCAGGCCTCGGACAAGCTGCCGCGCGAGCTGGACGAGGCGGCGATCATGGACGGCGCCAAGCCGCTGCAGATCTTCCGCATGGTCTATCTGCCGCTGATGCGCCCGACCCTGGTGGCGATCGGCATCTACGCCCTGCTGCTGGCCTGGAACGAGTATCTCTATGCCTTCCTGCTGCTGTCCAGCGAGAAGGCGGCGCCGCTGTCGGTCGGGCTGGGCCTGTTCCTGTCGGCCGACGATTCCCCGTGGAACCTGCTGATGGCGACCGGGCTGATCTACGCCGTGCCGCCAGCGGTGATCTACTACGTCTTCCGCAACGCCATGACCAGCGGGCTGACGGCGGGAGCGGTGAAGGGCTGACGGCAGGAACGAAAAAGGGCGGCCCCAAGGCCGCCCTTCCCGTTCGGACCTATCGGCGCTCTTACTTCGGCGTCGCCTCGGTCATGATCTGCTGCCGCGCCACCGCCAGCAGCGCGTCCATCTTCTTGCGCAGCCGGTGGTCGGACAGGTCGACGTCGTGGATCTTCAGGTCGGCATAGACCTTGTCGTGCACGTCCTCGTCGGTCTGCTTCTCGAAGTCGGACATGATGACCTCCTTCGCATAGGCCTCGGCGTCGGCGCCGGTCTTGCCCAGCAGCTCGGCCGCCCACAGGCCCAGCAGCTTGTTGCGCCGATTCTGGATCCGGAACAGGAGCTCCTGGTCGTGCTGGAACTCCGCCTCGAAAGCCTGGCCCCGCGAGTCGAACGTCGTCATGCCGTGTCCTTCCACCTGCCCGCGGCCGCGGGCGCACGTCGCATCATGGCGCAGGATATAGCGACTCTGGGCGCCGCGGTCACCCCCGAGGCAATAGGGAGCGTGCAATTGTTTAGCAGACGTGCGCTTGCTATATGTGCGCGGACGCGGACGTCCTGCCGGACGCCCCGACCCTTTTTGTTGGCATCACCGTGGACGTTTCGACATGAGCCGCCGCAGGCGCATCTACGAGGGCAAGGCCAAGGTCCTCTACGAAGGACCGGAGCCCGGCACGATCGTCCAGTACTTCAAGGACGATGCGACGGCGCATAATGGGACGAAGAAGGCGGTGATCTCGGGCAAGGGGGTGCTGAACAACCGCATCTCCGAGTACCTGATGACCCGCCTGTCGGAGATCGGCGTGCCGACGCATTTCATGCGCCGCCTGAACATGCGCGAGCAGCTGATCCACGAGGTCGAGATCATCCCGCTCGAGGTGGTGGTGCGCAACATCGCCGCGGGGTCGTTCTCCAAGCGCTTCAACGTGCCCGAGGGCACGCCGCTGCCGCGCTCGATCATCGAGTACTACCTGAAATCGGACGAGCTCAACGACCCGATGGTGTCGGAGGAGCACATCACCGCCTTCGGCTGGGCCAACGCCCAGGACCTCGACGACATCGTGTCGCTGTCGCTGCGGGTGAACGACTACCTCACCGGCCTGTTCCTCGGCATCGGCCTCAAGCTCGTCGACTTCAAGCTCGAATTCGGCCGTCTCTACGACGAGAACGACGAGATGCGCATCGTCCTGGCCGACGAGATCAGCCCGGACAACTGCCGCCTGTGGGACGTGCAGACCAACGAGAAATTCGATAAGGATCGCTTCCGCCAGGATCTCGGCGGCGTCCTCGAGGCCTATCAGGAAGTGGCCCGGCGCCTCGGCATCCTGCCGGAAGGAAGTGTCGTCGACATCCGCGAGAACCAGGTCGCCCCATGAAAGCCCGCATCCACGTCATGCTGAAGCCCGGTGTCCTGGACACCCAGGGCAAGGCGATCGGTCACTCCCTGCAGGGCCTCGGCTTCGACGAGGTCGGCGAGGTGCGGCAGGGCAAGGTGATCGAGGTCGAGATCGCCGCCGCCGACGCCGCCCAGGCCAAGGCGCGCCTGGACGAGATGTGCCGCAAGCTGCTGGCCAACCCGGTCACCGAGAGCTACACGATCGACGTCGTCGCCTGAGGCGGCTCCCCCTTTGTCATTGCCGGCCTTGACCCGGCAATCCAGGGGGTCGTCACACCACCGCGGAGGCCTGCGCCTCGAGATGGGCCGCCAGCCCCTCGGGCAGCTTCAGACGCGCCGCCAGGTCGTCGAGATAGGCCTTCTCGCGCGGGTCGTCCGCGTCGATCGCCAGCCGCGAGGCCAGCCAGATCTCCGCCGCCTGCTCCGGCGTCGCCGCCAGGGCCGCGATGGCGGCGATGTCGAGCGGCTTCGCCAGCTCGTCCATGACGAAGGCCTTCTCCTCGGTGCCGAGGCCGAGCTGGCCGATGCGGTCGAACAGCGCCTTCTGCTCGGTCGCGTCGATATGGCCGTCGGCCTTGGCCGCGGCGATCATCGCCCGCACCACCGCGATCCGCGCGTCGCCGCCGCCGACGGCGCTCTGCGTCTCCAGGTCGAATGGGCTGCGCGGCGGCGGCAGCGGGATCGGCTGCTGCGCCGGGGGCTGGGCCGGGGCCGGCGCCCGGTTGGCCGACCAGTCCTGCCAAGCCTTGTAGGCCAGGCCGCCGAGCACCGCGGCGCCGCCATAGCCGAGCATCGAACCGCCGAACTTGCGGACCTTCTTCGAACCGAGAAGCAGGCCGATCAGCCCGCCGCCGACGGCGCCGGTGGCCAGCGTGCCGAGATTGCCGGACAAGCCGGAGGGCTTGCCGCCGGGCTGCTTGACGCCGCCCAGGAAATCCTCGAACAGCTTCTTCGGGTCGATCACGCGCCTGTCCTCCGGTCGTTACACCGGATGGCAGATGGCCCGCCCGGCCGCGCCCGGCAAGGCCGGCGGGCGCTCAATCGGCCGGGCGCGACGACATGTCCGGTTCCCGCGGCACCCGGATGGTGCCGGCCGCGGCGGCGACGATCCAGTCGCGGAACGCCCGCACCATCGGCCGGCGCAGCGACCGCGTCGTGGCGACGAAGTGGTAGCTGGCCAGGCTCTGCACCGAAAGGTCGAGCGGCCGTACCAGCCGCCCCGCCGCCAAGTCGTCGGCCGCCAGCGAAAACACGACCAGCGCCACCCCCTGCCCTTCCACCGCCGCCTGGATCGCCAGCGACGAGTCGCTGATCCGCAGCCCGCGCACCCAGTCGACATCCGCCATCCCAACGGCGCGCAGCCAGTCGCGCCAGGGCGCCAGCGACTGGTCGTGCAGCAGCGTGTGCCGGCGCAGGTCGTCGAGCGTGCGCAACCCCGGCGCCCCGTCGCGCAGCGCCGGGCTACAGACCGGGAAGGTGTCGTCGGCGAACAGCCTGTCGCAGGCCAGCCCCTCCCAGCCGCCCTGGCCCCAGCGGATGGCGCAATCCGCCTCGCCGCCCTCAAGGTCCACGCGGTGCAGCGACGCCGTGACGTTGACGTCGATATCCGGATGCGCCGAGGTGAAGCCCTGCAGGCGGGCCGTCAGCCATTTCGCCGCGAAGGACGGGGTGGTGCTGATGGTCAGCACGCCGGCCGCGCGGCCCGGCGCGATCTGCGCCGTGGCGTCGGCGATGCCGGCGAGGGCGGCGCTGACCAGCGGCAGGTAGACGCGGCCGGCCTCGGTCAGTTCCAGGCTGTTCTCGCGGCGGTGGAACAGCCGGACCGACAGCCACTCCTCCAGCCGGCGCACCTGCTGGCTGACCGCCGCCTGGGTCACCGACAGCTCGGCCGCGGCGCGGGTGAAGCTGCGATGCCGCGCCGCCGCCTCGAAGGCCCGCACGCCGTTCAGCGGCGGCAACCGCCATGCCAAGTCCCGCCTCCCGGCCATAGGCCAAGTTTTTATTGGGCTAGGGCCAGACTATCCCGTTTGCGGCCGCGGCCGCCAGGACCGATCTTACAGGCACGGGTCGACCCCTGATCTGCAACCCCGATCAGGACCGTAGCCAATGACCAGCTGCTGCATCGACGAGCCCCGCCCCGCATCCCGGCGGCGGCCCTCGCCCCTCCTGTCCCTGCTCCGCCGCATCGCGGCCCTGCCGGCGCTGTGGTGCGCCCGGATCCAGGCCCGCGGCCGGATGCAACGCATGGACGACGAGACTCTGCTCGATCTCGGCCTGCGCCGCGACCAGGTCGAGACCATGCGCCGCAAGCCGTTCTGGCGGGAGTGAGTCCGGCCGCTTCGTGCCGTCTCGCCGATGGCGGGGCTGCGCGCCGCTCGGGGGCGGGCCGTGCTGAAAGGCTTCGGCGCCCCGCGGACCCATCCTATGATCTTCGCACGGCCGACTCTCTCCGGATTGCGTCGCCGGCCCCGGCAGCCCGCCGGGCCGGCGACGGCATGCGCGCCCTTGCGGCCGGGGCGAACCGAGACAAGGGATGGGCAGATGAGGCGCGACCTTCAGATCAAGACCGCGGACGGGACGGCCAAGGCGGCGCTGTTCCACCCCGACGGCGCCGCTGCCGGCGGCAAGGCGCTGCGCGGCGTCATCCTCTACATGGACGCGATGGGCCCGCGGGCCTCGCTGGCCGGGATGGCGCAGCGGCTGGCCGATTCGGGCCATGTCGTGCTGCTGCCGGACCTGTTCTACCGGTTCGGCGCGTACGGCCCGTTCACCGGCGCCTCCTTCGGCGACGAGACGGCGCGCGGGCAGATCATGACCATGCTGCGCGAGACCAGCCAGGAGATGACCCGGCGCGACACCGCCGCCTTCATCGACGCGCTCGATGCGGAGAAGGTCGCGGGCCCGATCGGCGCCGTCGGCTACTGCATGGGCGGCGCCCGCGCCCTGACGGCCGCGGCTGCCTATGCCGACCGGATCGGCGCGGCGGCCAGCTTCCATGGCGGCGGCTTGGCCAGCGAGGCGGCCGACAGCCCGCATCTGCTGGCGGAGAAGATCAAGGGTCGTGTCTATGTCGGCGTCGCCGGCGTCGACAACAGCTTCCCGCCGGAGCAGTCGGCGCGCCTGGCCGAGGCCCTGCGCCGGGCCGAGGTCGACCACATCATCGAGAACTATGTCGGCATGGCGCATGGCTGGGCGGTGCCCGACCACAGCGTCTACAATGAGACCGGCGCCGAGCGGCACTGGAAGCGGCTGCTGACCTTCTTCGCCGAGGCGCTGGCCTGAGCCGGCCCCTGCCGGCGGTGGTCACGCCGCCGGCAGGGTCATCGGCTCCTCCGGCGACGCCTCGGCCTCGGCGGCGACGGCGAACAGCCAGTCGCGGAAGGCCCGCACCAGCGGGCGGTTGAGGGCGCTCGGCGGCGCCACGAAATAGTAGGCGTAGTCGCTCTTCAGATGATCACGCGGCAGCGACTGCCAGAACGGCCGTACCAGCCGGCCGGCGCGCAGGTCGTCCATCACCAGCACCCGCTGGGCCAGCGCCACCCCCTGCCCCTCGATCGCCATCTGGATCAGCAGGGCCGAATCCTGGGTCCGCGGGCCGCGGACCCAGCCGAGATCCTCCATCCCCGCCGCCCGCAGCCAGTGCTTCCACTGCACCAGCGTCTCGTCGTGCAGCAGGCGAAAGCGGCGCAGATCCTCCAGCTGGCACAGCCCGGCCTCGACCAGCGCCGGGCTGCACACCGGGAAGGTGTCCTCGGAGAACAGCTTCTCCGCCACCACGCCTTCCCAAGCGCCGCTGCCGAAGCGGATGGCGCAGTCGACATTTTCGCGGCTGAAATCGACCAGCCGGCCCTCGGCGTCGAGATTGACGTCGATCTCCGGCTGCTGCTCGTTGAAGGACGGCATCCGCGACACCAGCCATTTGCGGATGAAGGACGGGATCGCCGACACGGTGAGGATGCCGGAATGCGGCGGCGGCCGGATCCGGGCGGTGGCTTCGGCGATGGCGTCGAAGGCGTCGCGCAGCACCGGCAGATAGGCCCGGCCGGTGTCGGTCAGCTCCAGCCCGCCCTCGGTCCGGTCGAACAGCTTGGCGCCCAGCCAGTCCTCCAGCCGGCGCACCTGCTGGCTGACCGCCGCCTGGGTCACCGCCAGCTCCTCGGCGGCGCGGGTGAAGCTCTCGTGACGGGCCGCAGCCTCGAAGGCGCGGACGCCGTTCAGCGGTGGCAGGCGACGGCGCATAGGTTCCCTCATCGGCTCGATAGATTCTCTTATCCCATCCACGAGAATATCCTGTTTGCGGTTTGTTCTCCAGATCGCGATCATCAAGGCATTCCCGACGACCGAATGAACGCCCCGCCGGAAAGGGAAATGCCATGACGACCGCCTGCACCGACCACGCCGCCATCCAGCCTCGCGCCTCCGTGCCGGCCAGCCGTTCCGGGCTGCGCGCCCTGATCGGCGCCGCCGCATCCGCGCTGGGGGCGCGCCGCCTCCCTCGGCTGCCAATCGAGGCGCTTGACGACCACATGCTGCGCGACATCGGCGTCGACGGGCCGGCGCCCGCCAGCGACCCGCGCGACCTGCTTCTCCGCCTGTAGCCTTTACCCTGCCTTTGAGCCACCTCGGGCCGGATCCGCCGCGGATCCGGCCTTTTCATTGCCGAAGGAGCCGGGATCCGTCCTCCTGAGGACACCGCCCGGTGTATCCCGGGTGACACGCGGCGACTGCCGGAGGCGATAGGGTCGAGTCTCATCAACCCGCGATGGAGACGACCATGACCCTGTCAGTTGCGGACCGCGGCGCGCGCAGCGGCGCAGCCGATAGTGCGAGCGATCGACGGCGTGGCGGCTTGAGCCGGCTCGGAGGCGCCGTGGCCGGTCATCTGGCCCGGTGGTCGTTCCGTCACCAGACCCGGCGCCAGCTTCGGATGCTGGACAGCCGCATGCTCAACGATATCGGGCTGTGCCGGGACGAGGCGCTGGCGGAAGCGCTGAAACCCTTCTGGCGCGCATGACAGCACATCCTGCGCCGCCCTTGCCAAGGCCCGGCGGGACCGCTACATCCCGGCCATGCAAGCCGCCGTCATCGTCTTCCCGGGATCGAACGCCGACCGAGACCTCGCCGTGGCACTCTCCCACGCGACCGGACGGCCGACCCACATGGTCTGGCACCGCGACACCGAGCTGCCGCCGACCGACCTGATCGCCATTCCCGGCGGTTTCTCCTATGGCGACTATCTGCGCTCCGGCGCGATGGCGGCGCAGTCGCCGATCATGGGCGCGATCCGCGAGGCGGTGGCTCGCGGCGTGCCGACCATCGGCATCTGCAACGGCTTCCAGATCCTGACCGAGGCGGGGCTGCTGCCCGGCGCGCTGCTGCGCAATGCCGGCCTGAAATTCGTCTCCCGCACCGTGGCGATGCGGGTCGAGACCTCGAACAGCCCGTTCACCCGCGGCTACAATGCCGGGCAGACGGTGCGCATCCCGATCCAGCACCATGACGGCTGCTACTTCGCCGACCCGGACACGCTGAAGCGGCTGGAGGACGAGGACCGCGTCGCCTTCCGCTACATCGCCGACGAGGACGGCCGCGGCAACCCGAATGGCAGCCTGAATGACATCGCCGGCATCCTGTCCGAGAACCGGCGGGTGCTCGGCATGATGCCCCATCCCGAGCGCGCCGCGGAGCCGGAGCACGGCAATTCCGACGGCCGCGCCATGTTCGAAGGCCTGGCGCAGATCCTTTCATGACCGAACCGTCCAACGCCCCCCAGGAACCGGAAGTCACCCAGGCGCTGGCGGCCGAATTCGGCCTGACCGCCGACGAGTTCGCCCTGACCCAGACGATCATGGGCCGGATGCCGACGCTGACCGAGCTCGGCATCTTCTCGGTGATGTGGTCGGAGCACTGCTCCTACAAATCCTCGCGCCGCTGGCTGAAGCAGCTGCCGACGACCGCCCCCTGGGTGATCTGCGGCCCCGGCGAGAATGCCGGCGTGATCGACATCGGCGACGGCCAGGCCGCCATCTTCAAGATGGAGAGCCACAACCACCCGAGCTTCATCGAGCCCTATCAGGGCGCGGCGACCGGCGTCGGCGGCATCCTGCGCGACGTGTTCACCATGGGCGCGCGGCCGGTGGCGAACATGAACGCGCTGCGCTTCGGCAGCCCGGACCACCCGAAGACCCGGCACCTGGTGGCCGGCGTGGTCGAGGGCATCGGCGGCTACGGAAACTGCGTCGGCGTGCCGACGGTGGGCGGCGAGACCAACTTCCACGCCTCCTACAACGGCAACATTCTGGTCAACGCCATGACCGTGGGCGTGGCCTCGACCGACAAGATCTTCTATTCGGCCGCCGGCGGCGTGGGCAACCCGGTGGTCTATGTCGGCTCCAAGACCGGGCGCGACGGCATCCACGGCGCCACCATGGCCTCGGCCGAGTTCGACGAGGCGTCGGAGGAGAAGCGCCCGACCGTGCAGGTCGGCGACCCCTTCACCGAGAAGCTGCTGATCGAGGCCTGCCTGGAGCTGATGGCCACCGACGCCATCGTCGCCATCCAGGACATGGGCGCGGCCGGCCTGACCTCCTCCTCCGTCGAGATGGCGAGCAAGGGCGGCTGCGGCATCGAGCTGGACCTCGACCACGTGCCGCAGCGCGAGACCGGCATGGTCCCGTACGAGATCATGCTGTCGGAGAGCCAGGAGCGGATGCTGATGGTGCTGAAGCCCGGCCGCGAGGCCGAGGCCGAGGCGATCTTCCGCAAATGGGAGCTCGACTTCGCCGTCATCGGCCGGGTCACCGACACCGGCCGCATGGTGCTGAAGATGCACGGCCGGACCTGGGCCGACATGCCGGTGGCGGAGCTGGTCGACGCCTCGCCGAACTACGCCCGGCCGTGGGAGCCGACGCCGAAGCAGCCGGAGATCGCGGCCGCGTCCCTGCCCCTGCCGGAAACGCCGGAGGCGGTGCTGACGCGCCTGCTGGCCTGCCCCGACCTCGCCTCCAAGCGCTGGATCTGGGAGCAGTATGACAGCCAGGTCGGCGCCGACACCGTCGCCCTGTCCGGCCAGGCCGACGCGGCGCTGGTGCGGGTGCACGGCACCGGCAAGATCCTGGCCATCACCACCGACTGCACGCCGCGCTACTGCTACGCCGACCCCGAGGCCGGCGGCGCCCAGGCCGTGGCCGAGGCGTGGCGGAACCTGACCGCCACCGGCGCCCGGCCGCTGGCGATCACCGACAACATGAACTTCGGCAACCCCGAGAAGCCGCGGATCATGGGCCAGTTCGTCGGCTGCATCCAGGGCATGAAGGCAGCCTGCGAAGCGCTTGATTTCCCGGTCGTTTCCGGCAATGTCTCGCTCTACAATGAGACCTCGGGCGAGGCCATCCTGCCGACCCCGGCGATCGGGGGCGTCGGCCTGATCGAGGCCGGCGGGCGGCATGTCCGGCTGGGCTTCAAGGCCGCCGGCGAAGCCATTGTCCTGATTGGCGAAACCCAGGGCCATGTCGGCGACTCGCTCTACGCCCGCGAGATCCATGGCCGCGAGGATGGCGCGCCGCCGCCGGTCGATCTGGCGGCCGAGCGCCGCAATGGCGATCTCGTCCGCGCGCTGATCCAGGACGGCACGGCCACCGCCTGCCACGACCTATCCGATGGCGGCCTCTATGTCGCCGTGGCGGAGATGGCGATGGCCGGGCGGATCGGCGCCACGGTGGATCTGCCGGCCGAGGCCGGGCTGCTGTTCGGCGAGGACCAGGGCCGCTATCTGGTCACCACAGCCGATGGCGAGGCGCTGCTGGCGCGGGCCCGGGCCGCGGGCGTGCCGGCGCAAATCATCGGCCGCACCGGCGGCGATGTGTTGAAGCGCAAGGACGGCAGTGCCATATCCGTGGCTGAGCTGCGCCGCGTCAACGAGGCGTGGCTGCCCGGCTACATGACCGATATCGTCCAGGCTGGAGAAGCGTGAGATGGCGATGGACCCGGCGGAGATCGTCCGCCTGATCAAGGATGGCCTGCCCGGCGCCGAGGTGCGGATCGAGGATCTGCGCGGCGACGGCGACCACTACGCCGCCTATGTCACCAGCCCCGCCTTTGCCGGCAAGAGCCGCGTGCAGCAGCATCAGATGGTCTATCAGGCCCTGGGCGGCCGGATGGGCAATGAGCTGCACGCGCTGATGCTGCACACCTCGATCGCCGCCGAAGCCTGACCCTCAGCCAGCGAGTACCCCCCATGGACAACCCCGTCTTCGAGCGCATCCGCAACGACATCGCCGGCACCGACGTCGTCGTCTACATGAAGGGCACCCCGGTGTTCCCGCAGTGCGGCTTCTCCGCCGCCGTGGTGCAGGTGCTGACCCATCTCGGCGTGCCGTTCAAGGGCATCGACATCCTGACCGACCCCGGCCTGCGCCAGGGCATCAAGGAATTCTCGAACTGGCCGACCATCCCGCAGGTCTATGTCAAGGGCGAGTTCGTCGGCGGCTGCGACATCATTCGCGAGATGTACCAGACCGGCGAGCTGCAGGAACTGCTCGAGGGCAAGGGCGTCGCCGTCGCCGCCCAGGGCTGAGACCAGCCCCAAGGCCATCCGCGTCAGACAAGATGCCCGCCCCCTCTCTGGGGGCGGGCATTGTCGTTTGAGCCCGAGCCGGCTGCTACAGCAGGAAATCCGCCGCCACCAGGGCCGGCGTGCCGGTCAGCTGGATATGGAAGTCGGACACGCCGTCGCCGTTGACATCGCCGGCGATCGCGGTCACGCCGGGGCTGAGCACGGCGAAGCGCAGCTCGCCGGCATGGTGGGTGAAAGCCGCGTTGCCGATGAAGGTGAACGCCTGGTTGTCGGCCACGGCGGTGTTGGCATCGATCGCGGACGGGTCAATGCGGTCCCCCTCGGCATGGTTGAAATCGGTGATCCGGTCGGCATTGGCCCCGACCTCACTTTCCGCGACGGCACCATAGACGAAGCGATCCGCACCGGCCCCGCCGGTCAGGGTATCCTTGCCGCCCAGCCCGACCAGGGCATCGTCGCCACCCCGCCCCCAGAGGAGGTTGTCCGTGGCAGATCCGGTCAGGATGTCACGCTGGAAGGTCCCGGCGACATTCTCGATGCCCGCGAAGCGATCGCCTTCCGCCTCGCCCAACACCGCGAAGCCGGCGCTCAGAGCAACGGAGACGCCGACCGCACCCGAGTAGTCGACGGTATCGACGCCGTTGCCCCCGACCAGCATGTCTGCTCCGGCCCCGCCCTGCAGCACGTCGTCGCCGTTGCCGCCGTCGAGCGTGTCGTTGCCGGCCTCGCCATAGAGGGTGTCGTTGCCGGCCAGGCCGGACAGGACGTTGTCGTAGGCCGATCCGATCAGGGCGTCGCCGAAGCGGCTGCCTTCGAGATTCTCGATCTCGTACAACCGATCGCCTTCGGCATCGCCGCCATAACCCTCCCCGACGCCGGTGGCGTCGCCCTCATAGGAAGAGTCGACGAGCACGAACACCTCCGTGCCGCTGTCGTAGTAGGAGGCGGTGTCGACACCGTCGCCGCCGATCAGGATGTCGGCCCCGGCGCCCCCGACCAGATAGTCGTTGCCATAGTCGCCCCGCAGCGTATCGGCGCCGCCATAGCCGGCCAGATAGTCGGCGCTGCCGTTGCCGTAGAACACGTTGACGGCGTCGTTTCCGACCAGCGTGTCCTCGCCATAGGTTCCCCGGACATTCTCGATCCCGAACAGCCGGTCGCCTGCGGCATCGCCGCCGACACAGGTGAAGCCGTCGAGGCCGAGGAAGATCCCCACGCTGCCGTAGGCGTAGTTCACCGTATCGATGCCGGAGCCGCCATTCATGGCATCGGCCCCGGCACCGCCCTCGAGGAAATCGTCGCCTGAGCCGCCATTCAGCGTGTCGTTGCCGCCGCTGCCGACAAGGAAATCATTGCCGCCATAGCCCGAGAGAACATTGTCGACCGGCGACCCGATCAAGGTGTCGTCGAAGGATCCGGTCCCCTGAATGTTCTCGACACCGAAGATCAGATCGCCCTCGGCATCCCCGCCGAAGCCGTAGCCCCAATAGTCGTCATACCCCAGGGTGACATAGACCCCGGCGTTGCCGTTATAGTCGATCGTATCAATCCCATCCCATCCAAGCAGCCAATCAGCCCCCGCCCCGCCCTCGAGGAAATCGTCCCCAACCCCGCCCAGCAGACCATCGTCCCCTCCATGGCCGTATAGAGAATCCCCACCAGATCCCGCGGAGATTGAATTGTCACCGTCATCACCATCGATGCGAGCCATTGCCGATCCTCCTCGATATCATTGAAGTGATATTCAGGAACTGCGGATGATCATTTCGGAAGGCGGCTTCGCAGCCGCATGATTCCAGATAGCCCAGGATCCGGAGCCATGGCGTCATCCGAATGGATGACGCAGCCTACAATGGACTTAAATTCCTTCTGGAGAACCAGACCTGAAACGGCACAGGCCCTTCCGCGGCGCGGCGCCATCGGCGCCACCGGGCCTGCAGCAATGGTTCGAAATCCGCACAGGACAAGGATGCCCGCCCCTTCCGGGGCGGGCATTGTCGTTTGAGCCCGAGCCGGCGCCTACAGAACGAAATCCGCCGCCACCAGCGCCGGCGTGCCGGTCAGCTGGATGTGGAAGTCGGACGTGCCGTCGCCATTGACGTCGCCGGCGATCGTGGTGACGCCGGGCGCGGAGACGGCGAAGCGCAGCTCGCCGGCATGATGGGTGAACAGGCCGGTGCCGATGAAGGTGAAGGCCTGGTTGCCGGCCAGGCCGGTGTTGGCGTCGATCGCCGAGAGATCGATGCGGTCGCCCTGGGTGTGGCTGAAATCGGTGATGCGGTCGGCATTGGCCCCGACCGTGCTGTCCCCGATGGCGCCGTAGACGAAGCGGTCGGCGCCGGCGCCGCCGGTAAGCGTGTCCTTGCCGACGCCGCCGGTGAGCACATCGTTGCCATCGCCCCCCGCCAGCGCGTCATTGCCGCTCCAGCCTTGCAGGGCGTTGGCGCCGGCGTTCCCCACCAGGCTGTCATTGCCCTGGCTGCCGCTGATGTTCTCGAAGTTGTACAGCGTGTCGCCCGTGGCGTCGCCGCCGCTGGCGGTGCCGGTCGCCAGGTTGACCGCGACCCCGACCGAGCCGGTGAAATAGCTGACGGTGTCGACGCCGGCGCCGCCATCCATGTAATCCGCCCCGGCATCGCCCCGCAGGCCGTCATTGTCGGCGCCGCCATAGAGGTAATCGTTGCCGGCCGCCCCCGAGAGCGAGTCGTTGCCGGCATCGCCGTAGAGGCTCTCGGAATCGGCCGACCCGATCAGCGTGTCGGCGCCGTCGCCGCCATAGCCGTATTCGTTGCCGCCGCCGCCGGTCTCGATCCTGTCGTCACCGGCGCCGCCATACATGTAGTCCCGGCCGACGCCACCCCTGAGGATGTCGTTGCCGTCATTCCCCGACAGGCTGTCGTCGCCTGTGCTGCCGCCCACCGTATCGGCGCCGGCCCCACCGTTGAGGCTGTCGTTGCCCGCAGCCCCGTTCAGGGCATCGGCCCCATCGCCGCCATAGATGGAATCGTTTCCGGCGCCGCCCGCGATACTGTCATTGCCCGTCCCGGCGTAATAGGTCATCAGCTCCATGTTGACGGCGCGGCTGCCGTCGCTGCCCGCCGCCCCGTTCAGCACGAAGGTGGCGCCGACGGTGGTGGTGCTGCGGTCGACATAGAGCGTGTCGGTGCCGGCGCCGCCGTCGACAATGTCGGCGCCGATCCCGGTGGCGATATAGTCATCGCCGTCGCCGCCGGCGATCGAGTCATTGTCGGCCCCGCCATAGAGCGAGTCGTTGCCGCCATAGCCGTAGATCGTGTCGTTGCCGGCATCGCCATACAGGCTTTCGGCATCGTTCGAGCCGACCATGGTGTCCTTGCCGTCGCCGCCTGCGCCGTAATCGCTGCCACCACCGCCGGTCTCGATCCGGTCGTCGCCGGCATTCCCATACAGATAATCCCGACCGAGTCCGCCGCGGAGGGTGTCGTTGCCGTCATTCCCCGACAGGCTGTCGTCGCCGTCGCCGCCCGCGAGCGTGTCGGTGCCGGCGCCGCCATTGAGGGTGTCGTTGCCCGCCGCGCCGTTCAGGACATCGGTGCCGTCATAGCCATAGATGGAGTCGTTGCCGCCGGCCCCGGTGACGGTGTCGTTGCCCGACCCGGCATAGTAGGTCATCACCTCCATGTTGATGGCCCGGCTGCCGTCGCTGCCGGCCGCGCCGTTCAGGGTGAAGCTGACCCCGGTGGACGTGGTGCTGCGGTCGACATAGAGCGTGTCGGTGCCCGCCCCGCCATCGACGACGTCGGCCCCGATGCCGGTGGCGATGTAGTCGTCGCCGTCGCCGCCGGCGATCGCGTCGTTGTCGGCGCCGCCGTAGAGGGAATCGTTGCCGGCATAGCCGTAGATCGTGTCGTTGCCGGCATCGCCGTACAGCGTATCGGCGTCGGACGACCCGACCATCGTGTCCTTGCCGTCGCCGCCGGAGCCGTAATCGCTGCCGCCGCCACCGGTTTCGATCCGGTCGTCGCCGATGCCGCCATACATGTAGTCCCGGCCGGCGCCGCCCTTGAGGGTGTCGTTGCCGTCATTCCCCGACAGGCTGTCGTCGCCGTCGCCGCCGCCGAGCGTGTCGGTGCCGTTGCCGCCGTTGAGATTGTCGTTGCCGGCGGCGCCGTTCAGGACATCGGTGCCGTCATAGCCGTAGATCGTGTCGTTGCCGCCGGCCCCGGTGATGGTGTCGTTGCCCGACCCGGCATAATAGGTCATCACCTCCATGTTGATGGCCCGGCTGCCGTCGCTGCCGGCCGCGCCGTTCAGGACGAAAGTGACGCCGACGGTGGTAGTGCCGCGGTCGACATAGAGCGTGTCGGTGCCCGCCCCGCCATCGACGATATCGACCCCGACCCCGGTGGCGATGTAATCGTCGCCGTCACCGCCGCCGAGATTGTCGTTGCCGGCGCCGCCGTAAAGCGAATCGTTGCCGGCCGCGCCGGTGATGGTGTCGTTGCCGTCATCGCCATAGAGGCTCTCGGCATCGGCCGATCCGATCAGCGTGTCGTTGCCGGCGCCGCCCGAACCGTAGTCGTTGCCGCCGCCACCGGTCTCGATCCGGTCGTCGCCGTCGCCGCCATACATGTAGTCCCGGCCGGTGCCGCCGCGGAGAATGTCGTTGCCCGCATATCCCTGCAGGGTGTCGTCGCCCGCCAAGCCGTCGATAGTGTCGGCGCCGGCGGTTCCGGTCAGATTATCGTTGCCGGGGGTTCCTGGGATGATCGCCATCGTGACTATGCCTTCTGTTCAAATCGCCGGATGTCCAGGCCGGCCCCGGCGCAACGCCATCAGCCCGGGCCGAGGCCCGGGGGCGCGCCGGCGGGCCGCGTGCCTGAAGAAGAACGCCGAGCCTGACGTGAAACGAGGCGTTCGGCATCATCCGAACGGAGGGTGCGCCGTTCGGGAAGGATGTGTATCTTTGCCGCCCCTCTTTTCGATCCGCCTCTGACCGGCGGCCGCAGCCGCCGGGTCCGCGTCATGCCGAGCCCTGGACCCTGGCATGACGAGGTGGGGCGGGCGGTGACGCCCCGCCCCGGTCCAGAATGGCGGCCAACCGCCCGGAGCCGACCGGCGCGGAGCCGTTTCGTGCCAGGAGGATGCCCGTGGTGTCGACAGCCGAGCAGGATCGGGAGGCCCGAGCCGTGCCCCATGATCTCTCCGACGAGCTGCTGATCGACGCCGAGGTCGACGACATCCCGACGCCGGCAACGCCGCTGAAGACCGGTTGGCTGCTGGTCGTCAGCTTGGTGCTGATCGCGCTCAACCTGCGCCCGGCTCTGTCCAGCCTGGGCCCGGTGCTGAAGGAGATCATCGCCGATACTGGCCTGTCCGCCGGCGGCGCCAGCCTGCTGACGACCGCGCCGGTGGTCTGCCTCGGCCTGTTCGGCGTGCTGGCGCCGCGGATCAGCCGGCGGCTAGGCACCGAGCGCGCCGTGCTAGCGCTGCTGCTGGTGCTGGCGGCCGGCACCGCGCTGCGCGGCCTGGGCACGACCCCTGCCCTGCTGCTGGGCGCCATCCTGGCCGGCGCCGGCATCGGCGTCACCAACGTGCTGCTGCCGGGAATCGTCAAGCGCGACTTCCCGGACAAGGCGCCGCTGATGACCGGGGTCTACACCATGGCGCTGTGCGCCGGCGCCGCCCTGGCCGCCGGCGCCACCCTGCCGCTCGCCCGGGCCGCCGACGGGTCCTGGGCCGTGGCCCTGGCCTTCTGGGCGGTTCCGGCGGTCATCGCCGCGATCGTCTGGCTGACGCAGATCCCGCCGCGCCAGGGCCCGGCCGCCCATGCCGGCTTCACCGTGCGCGGCCTGTGGACCGACCCGCTGGCCTGGCAGGTGACGCTGTTCATGGGCCTGCAATCCTCGCTGGCCTACAGCGTCTTCGGCTGGCTGGCGCCGATCCTGCGCGACCGCGGCATCGACGGCGTGGCCGCCGGGATCATGGTCTCGGTCTCGATCATGGTGCAGGTCGCCGCCGCGCTGGTGGCGCCGTCGCTGGCGACGCGCGGCCGCGACCAGAAGCTGGCCGCGGCGCTGTGCATGGTGTTCTCGATCGTCGGGTTCCTGGGCTGCATCTTCGCGCCGCTGGGCACGATCTGGCTGTGGATCGTGCTGCTCGGCATCGGCCAGGGCGCCGCCTTCGCCGTGGCCCTGACCCTGGTGGTGCTGCGCACGCCGGACGCCCATGTCGCGGCCCATCTCTCCTCGATGTCGCAGGGCGTGGGCTACACCCTGGCC
>NZ_JANX01000046.1 GCF_000767795.1 Inquilinus limosus MP06
TCGGCGTCGATGCGCTCATCCTCGGTCAGGCCGGGACCACAGAGTCGGCGGGCAGCCGTTCCCGGACTTCGGGCTTGACGGCCCCGGCGGGACGGCGCGATGGCGCGGGACAGGCGTTCGCCGACGGCGCGGCGCGCGCATCCTTCTCCTGCCGCCGCCGGTCGCGGCGGTCCTCGGCCTTGTGCCGCGCTTCCTCGCGTTGCCGCTGCAGCCTGGCGTCGAGCGCGACGGCGCGGCGGATGCCGAGCGCGGTGCGGTTGAAGCCGGCCTCGGCGACGACGGCGCGGTCGAGATCGCCGGCCCGGTCGGCGGCCAAGGCCCGGACCTGGAAGGCGCGGGCCAGCTCCAGGGCCATCTCGGTCAGCTCCGCCAGCACCTCGGCATAGCGGGCGGCCTGTCCCGTGGCCGGCGCAGCGGCGGAGGAAGTTCCGGCATTGACGGCACCATCGACCATCCGCTCATTAGAACAAAAGAAGAACATTAAGGCCAGCAGAATCGTATCAACGGCTCGAAGCCGCGCCGCAGGCCGCAAAGGGAAAGGCAGCTCGCTTCGATCTCCCAACGGCGGAGAGCCATCGGACGCCGTTGTTACGGCTGATACCTCAACCAGGCCGTGGACTCATGAGCACGGAGCCAAAGCCGCGTTGAGGCGACCCGCGACGAACGGGCGGGCCGTTCGTCGCGTGCACATCGTGTGTGACTCGAAGCGCCGATGGCTTAAGCAGGGGAAGCTGTCTTGAGCCGAAAATTCTCAGCCGCCCATGCTGCAAATGTGGCCGGCTTCTTGCCTGCCACCTTGTCCGCAAGTGCGATCTCATCGTCGAATGAACGCGGACCGAGGTAGGTGTAGGTCTCGAAGTAGGCCAACGTCTCGCCTAGCGCAGCGGCCCCGGGGAAGAAGCCTGCGAAGATCTCCTGAGGGACCCGGGTGAACGAGAGCTCATGGCCCTGCTGTCTCAACGTGCCGACGATGTCGTCGAAGCTCAGGACGTCGCCGACCAACGGCAGATATGCGCCATTGCCGGTTTCATCCGGGTGAGCGAACGCGCCGGCCACGATGTTGCCGAGCTCGCTGATGTCACCCATGTGAAGGCAGCGCACAGCTGGATCTATGGGCAGCACCCAGCCAAAGCTTCCGTCAGGCTGCTTTTGCGGACCGAATTCCCCCGAGAAGTTCTGATAGTAGCAAGGCGGCATGACGAAGGTGTGGTACGGAAATCCGGCATCCTTCACGATCGAATCAACCTTCGCCTTCCCGGTGAACTGGGGAACGTCGATCTTGCCGCCGCTGATCGCCTCGACATCGGGAAGAGTCGACCAGATCAGATGGCTGACGCCTGCGGCTTTCGCGGCCTGAACCGCCGTCGTCGCCTGCCGGATTTCATCCGTGCCCTCTTGCCAGAAATTGGTGACGAGAAAGACGCCGTGCGCGCCGTCGAGTGCCGCTGCAAGCGTCTCCGGCCGTTCCAGGTCCGCCGCGACAACTTCATCGGCGAGGCCTTGATACTTGCCCGGGTCGCGCGAGAGCGCACGCACCTTGAATTGGCCATCGGCCTTCAGGGCACGCACCACGCCGGCTCCCTGATTTCCCGTTGCGCCGAACACGGCGATCAGTTTCTTGTCGTCGGGTATCATCCTCAGCTCTTTCTGTTTTGGCGTCAGGCGCTCGCGCGCAGGCGAGAGCGCTCCTGTCGGTCCTCTTCGAGAGCATCTTGCGCCCGATCGAAATTCGTAACACTGCTTCAACAGTTGGCATCATCCGCTATGATTTGATTCATATGAGCGATCCCGTGGAGACCTCGGAACTCGTCGCCTTCACCAAGACGGTCGACGCCAAATCCCTCTCACGCGCCGCCGCCGAGCTGCGTGTCCCGCGCGCGACCGTGAGCCGCCGCCTCGCGCGCCTCGAGGAGCGCCTCGGCGCGCGTCTCCTCCGCCGCACCACGCGAAGCCTCGTCCTCACCGATGTCGGTGAGGTGTTCTATCGGCAGGCCTGCATCGCGCTTGAGGCCGTGCGCCTCGCCGAGCAGAGCGTGCGGACGACCGACGACGTTGTGCGCGGCGATTTACGCGTCTCGGTGCCGCCGATGATGAGCGTCAGCTTCCATGCGATGCTCTGCGAGTTCGCGATGCGCTATCCCGAGCTGCGCGTCCATGTCCACACGTCGAGCCAGCTCGTCGACATCCTCCGCGACGGCTACGACGTCGCGCTCCGCGCGAGCAGCCAGATCCAGCCCGGCCTCATCGCGCGTACGCTCTTTCGCGACCCGATGATCGCCGTCGCGTCGCCCGCCTACGTCGCCGATCGCGGTGCGCCGCGCACGCGCCGCGATCTCCGGAACCACCGCTGTCTCCTCGGCTTCGCGCGCGGCGAGCTGCCGGAGACCCATTGGCCCGTTGTCTCCGGCGGCAAGATCCACGTCGACGGCGCATTCTTCTCGAACGACATCGACCTCTTGTGCGACGCCGCCATGGGCGGCCTCGGCATCGCGCTCCTCCCGCGCTCTCTCGTGGCGCCGCATCTCGAGAGCGGCACGCTCGTGCAGGTGCTCGCCGGTGTCGTCGGCGCCGAGCTGCAGATCGCGCTCGTCTACCCCGAGCGCACATTCTTGCCGCCGCAGGTACGCGCGTTCATAGATGCGGTCGCCGCCTGGGTGCCCCGCGAACTTGCTGCGAACCAGCGCCCGTCCCTGCCCGAGCTGTCGGGCGTGGTCACGAAGAAGGCCGGGCGTCGCTCTCCGCGCAAGAGGGGTTCTGGCGCTTAGCTGTCATTGGCCAGCGACTATCGATGCGATCGCTTTCAACCAATCAGCCGTCCGCCCGGTATGCGGTGATGATCCAGGCGCGCGAGTCGAACAGCACGCCGTCCTCGGTCAGATGGGCTTCGAGCAGATCGCGCAGCCGCTGCCGCCGCGCATCGACCCCCGCATCCGACCGGGCCAGCGGCTCCTTGACGAATTGCAGGCCCGCCAGGGCGTCATAGGCCGCGTCGACATCCGCGCCGTAGAAGACCGGTTCGTGGACCTCGGCAAAATCGATCGAGGTGAAGCCGGAGGCCTCCAGGAGCCCGGTGGCGGCGGCGGGATCGGCCAGCGAGAAGGCGGGGGCGGCGGCCGCGGACGGGGCGGTGCCCGGTTCCAGCGCCTGCCGGATCGCGGTCGACCACTCGTTGCGGTCCTGGCCCTGCCAGACCATCCACACCAGGCGCGCGCCCGGCCGCATCGCCCGGGCGATATTGGCGAAGGCCGCCGCCGGATCGGCGAAGAACATCACCCCGAACCGGCTGATGCTGAGGTCGAATCCGGCCGCGGGAAACGGGTGCCGCTGCGCGTCGCCCTGCTCGAAGACGACGTTCCGCAGCCCCTCCTCCGCGCTGCGCCGGCGGGCGATCTCGAGCATCGGCGCCGACACGTCCACGCCCAGGACGCCGCCGTCCACGGCGATGCGGGCCGCCTCGCGGCTGGTCAGCCCCGCCCCGCATCCGATGTCGAGCACGCGGTCGCGCGGCCCGACCCGAAGGGCGGCCCGCAGGGCCTCGTTGTGCCGGCGCAGCTCGGCATCGTAGAAGTCGGCGCAATCCAGCCCCATCGCATGCCCCCTGACCAATGGCCGATCGGCACGGCCCGCCCCGGAGCGTCTGATACCACATCCGGCGTGCCGGACGCTTCGGGGGCCTCCTCGCATCCTGGCCGGCAGGCCCAAGATGCATCTGGGCCGGGCCCGTGCCGGTTGACATGAACGCCGCCGGCGTCCGCCCAATAAGTCTTACAGAATTTGATGTCCGCGGCTCATGCCGCCTCGCGGTCGCGGCGCAGCCCGTCCTTGCGCATCTGGTCCGGCGTGGTGCCGGTCAGGCGGTGGAACATGGCGATGAAGGCCGAGGCGTTGCCGTAGCCCAGGTCGCGCGCCACCGCGCCGACCGACGCCCCCTCCTCCAGCCGCGACAGCGCCGCCACCAGCTTCATCCGCTGCCGCCATTCGGCGAAGGACATGCCGAGGTCGCGCTGGCAGTGCCGCGACAGCGTACGCTCGGTGGTGCCGGTGATCCGCGCCCATTCCGCCAGGGACCGGCGATCCCCCGGCTCGCGCTGTAGCGCCTCCAGCACCACGCGCAGCGCCGGGTCGTCCGACACCGGGAGGTAGGAGGAGTGGCGCGGCGCCAGCCGGATCTGGTCGACCAGCACCTGCGCCAGCCGCAGGTCCTCCTCGCTTCGCGGCACCTTCACGCCGCGGGCGTCGACATCGGCCAGGATCGCCTTGATCAGCGGGCTGAGGCCCAGGGTGCAGGGCTCGGCCGGCAGCGTCGCGCAGAGCTCGCGCACGACATAGACCGAGACATAGCGCACCGCGTCGCGGTTGTGGCAGGCGTGCACGATGTCCGGCGGGGTCCAGATCGCGTAATGCGGCGGCGACAGGTAGCGCACGCCGCCGACCGTCGCCACCATCAGGCCGCGCACGGCGTAGTTCAGCTTGCCCCATGGCAGTGCCGCCTCCGGCCACACCATGCCGGCGGGGTAATCCTCGGTGCGGAACGACAGCGGGTCGGGCGGTTCGCCGCGCAGCGCGGGCAGGCGCTCGGTCATCTGTCCCCTCCTCTCCATCGCTTGTCCGATCATCGTTATATATCTCGAAACCGCCAGGCGCTAGGGTCGCGCCATGACCACCTCGCACACCCCTTTGCGCTGGTTCGCCCTGCCGGTCGTCACCGTGGCGATCTGGTCCGGCAATGTCGTCGTCACCAAGCTGGCGGCGACGGCGGTCCATCCCAGCGTCATCGCCTTCGAGCGCTGGGCCCTGGCGCTCTTGCTGCTGACGCCGTTCCTGGCCCGGCCGGTGTGGCGGCTGCGGCATGAGATCCGGCCGCATCTGGCGAAGCTGGCGGTGCTGGGGCTGCTCGGCATGGCCGCCTATCAGGGGCTGGCCTATTACGCGGCGGAGACCACCTCGGCCACCAAGATGGGCTTCGTGGTGTCGCTGGTGCCGCTCCTGACCATGGCGCTGTCGAGCCTGCTGCTGGCCGAGGCGCCGACCCTCGGTATGGTGGCCGGCGGCGCCCTGTCGCTGGTCGGGCTGACGCTGCTGCTGGGTCAGGGCGACCCGCTGGCGCCGTTCAGCGGCGGGCTGGTGCCGGGCGACGGGATGATGCTGATCGCCTGCGTCGCCTATTCCGGCTACGGCGTGCTGCTGCGGCGCTGGCACATGCCGCTGCCGGCCTGGCCGTCGCTGTACCTGCAGATCGCCTTCGCCACGCTGTTCCTGCTGCCGGGCTGGCTGCTGGCGCCGGCGGCGCCGCACAGCGCCACGGCGGTCGGGCTGATCCTCTATGCCGGGATCCCGACCTCGATCCTGGCGCCGTATCTGTGGATGCAGGCGATCCGCCTGCTGGGGCCCAGCCGCACCAGCCTGTTCATCAACCTGTCGCCGGTGATGACCGCGGCGATCGCGATGGCGGTGCTGGGCGAGAGCCTGCACCTCTACCACCTGTCCGGCGGCGCCCTGGTGCTGGCGGGCGTGGTCCTGGCCCAGCGCTTCGGCCGGCGGACGGTCCGGCCCGTCCCCTTGACGAAGGCCGGGGCGGCCGAGGCCGCCGAATGAAGCGGCGCCGCCTGGATCGTCAGGCGGCGCCGGCTTCCGTTACTTCCAGCCGTGCTCGGTGCCGAACTTGCGCAGGTCGCGCTCGTGCTGCCGGCGCAGCTGGGTCAGCTTCCGGGTCAGGTCGCGGCCCAGGATCTTGGCGTAGTCCTGGCCGGTCTTCGACTTGGCCCAGTCGTTCTCGACGAAGCGGGCATCGACCCGGCCGGAGCGGCTGACCGAGACCGGCGAGCCCTTGAAGCTCTGCGCCGCCTTGGTCAGCTCGGCCACGAAGGTGGCGTCGTCCAGGCCGCTATAGGCCTTGCCCTCGGAATCGCCGATGTTGAGGAAGTACAGGTCGTGGCCGAAGGCGGTGTAGCCGCCGCCCAGCCCCTTGTTCACCTCGGCCGCATGCTGGAAGAAGGCCTGCGCCTCCTCGCCGCTGGGGGCGTGGTCCTTGAAGGTGACCACGGCATAGGCGGTGTTGCCCTGCCCTTCCGGCGTGAAGTCGGTGATCAGCACGCTCCACTGGCGGAAGGTGTAGCCGATCGCCGCGGCGAACAGATCGGACGTTTTGGCATCGGCCTCGAAGGCCGATTGCAGCGAGGCGTTGGTCTCGAGCTGGTAGCCCCCCGGCGTCAGCTCGGTCTGCACCTGGTCGGCCGGGATCTTGAGCAGGTCCAGGATCTTCGGCAGCTCGGTGTCGCGGACCTGCGCCGTGAACGCGGCGCGGTCGGCATAGGTCGCCTTCTTGTCGTCGAGGCCGAGCGGCTTGAAGGTCAGCACCTCGTAGGAGAAGAGCTGGGTCGGGCCGACCGGCGCGGCCGGGGCCGGCGCGGGCTTCTGGCCGCAGGCGGCGAGCGCGACCGAGGCGGCCAGACTGGTCGCAAGCGCGACGGTTCTGAGAGAACGGATGAACGACATGGTGTGGATTTCCCCTCGGACCGGAGCGAAGCGCCCCGGCCGGTATAGGAATATGCGGGCGCCGGCTTGGCAAGGCGGAGCGTGATTTGCGGCCGCCGTCGCGATGCGATACCAGGAAGGGACCGCCCGCCCGGAGATCGATGATGACCGACCGTCCCGATGCCCCCGACGCCGGAGACGCCACCCGCCGCCTGATCGAGGTCATGGCGCGGCTGCGCCACCCGGAGACCGGCTGCCCCTGGGACGTGCAGCAGGATTTCCGCACCATCGCGCCCTACACGATCGAGGAGGCCTATGAGGTGGCCGACGCGATCGAGCGCGACGCCATGGACGAGCTGCGCGACGAGCTGGGCGACCTGCTGTTCCAGGTCGCCTTCCACTCCCGCATGGCGGAGGAGCGCGGCGCCTTCGCCTATGCCGATGTGGCGGCCGGCATCGTCGACAAGATGATCCGCCGCCACCCGCATGTGTTCGCCGGCGCCGAGGTCGACGCCGACGGCATGCCGGCGCAATGGGAGCGGCAGAAGGCGGAGGAGCGGGCGGCCAAGGCGGAGGCCGAGGGCCGCCCGGCCGGCGTGCTGGACGGCATCGCCGGCGGCCTGCCCAGCCTGACCCGGGCGCTGAAGCTGCAGAAGCGGGCGGCGCGGGTCGGCTTCGACTGGACCGACCCGGCCGACATTCTCGACAAGATCGAGGAGGAGGTCGGCGAGATCCGGGCCGAGATCGACGGCCAGGCGCCGAAGGACCGGATCGAGGACGAGATCGGCGACCTGCTGTTCTGCGCCGTCAACCTGGCCCGGCGCTACGAGGTCGACCCCGATTCCGCCCTGCGCCGCACCAACGCCAAGTTCGAGCGCCGCTTCCGCCACCTGGAGGCGGCGCTGCGGGCCCAGGGCCGAGACCCCGCCGGGGCCACCCTGGACGAGATGGAGGCGCTGTGGGTGGCGGCGAAGCGGGCGGAGACGGCGGGATGAAGCGTCCGGCTGGTCTCCGGTTGTGAGCAGATTTTATCGTCATTGCCGGCTTGGCCCGGCAATCCAGGGCCACCGAGAGCTGCTCCTGAAAGCCCCTGATCCTCGGGTCAAGCCCGAGGATGACAACAGGATGGGACGTGCGGTTGTCGGGTTCGCATATGCGAACCCAACCCACGTCACCGCTCAGACGCCCAGCAGCTCGACGTCGAAGATCAGCGTCGCGTTCGGCGGGATCACGCCGCCGGCGCCGCGCGCGCCATAGCCCAGCGCGGCCGGGATGACCAGCCGGCGCTTGCCGCCGATCTTCATGCCCTGCACGCCCTCGTCCCAGCCGCGGATCACCCGGCCGCCGCCCAGCGGGAAGCGGAACGGCTCGTTGCGGTCCTTGCTGGAATCGAATTTGCGGCCGGCGCTGCCGTCGTCGTTCCGCAGCCAGCCGGTGTAGTGCACGGTCACGGTCTGGCCGTGCTTCGCCTCGGCGCCGGTGCCGATCTCAAGCTCCTCGATCTCCAGCCCGGAGGCGGTGACGGTGCGGGACATGGGATTTCCTTTCGGGTTGGGTTCGTTCAAATCAGGCCGCGGCGGCGATCTCGCCCATGGCGGCGCGGGCGGCGCGCCAGCTGGCCTGGTCCGGCGCCACCAGGATCGGGCCTTGGCGCAGCGTCGGGCGGTAGCGGGTGCCGTCCAGCACGGCGGACCAGCCGCCCGCCTCGGCATGCAGCAGCGTGCCGGCGGCATGGTCCCAGGGGAACAGCTTGCGATAGGCCAGGACGTCGATCCGACCATCGACCGCGTCGATATAGTCGGCGCCGGCGCAGTTGACATGGATGTGGGTGCCGACCGCCTCGCGCAGCCGCATCACGCCCACGGCATAGCCGGGCGGCCGCTTGGCCAGGTTGAAGCCGCCGCGCAGCGTCGCCAGCGGCCCCGGCGCCGCCAGGGCCCGGCGCTCGCCATCGACATAGGCGCCCTCGCCCTTGATCGTCCAGGCGGTGCGGTTGTCGACCGGCAGGTGGATCCAGCCCATCAGCGTCTCGCCCCGGTGCACCAGGGCGACGATGGTGCCGAAGCGCGGCCGGCCGGCGACGAAATTGGCGGTGCCGTCGACCGGGTCGACGATCCAGACGGGATCATCGCCGTCCAGCAGGTCCAGCACCGCCGGACCCTTGGCATAGGCCTCCTCCCCGACCACCAGAGAGCCGGGCAGGAGATCGGGCAGCCGCGCCGCCAGCCGCACCTCGCTCTCCTGGTCGGCGATGGTGACCAGGTCGCCGGGCGCCTTCTCCATCACCGCCCCGTCCTCCAGCCGGCCGAAGCGAGGCAGGATCAGCTCCTGCGCCGTCTCCGAGATCAGGGCGGCGACGGTATCGATCTCGGGCAGGCGCAGCATCGGAGGGCTCTCAGTGGCGGGTGGCGATGCCGAGCTGGCGGTGCAGCCGGGCGGCGTCGTTCGGATGCAGGCGGACGCGGACGAAGAGATGGGCGCCGTCGTCGCGGGCTTCCAGCACCTCGCCATGCTCATGCAGCCAGGCCAGGGTCCGGCCGTCGGCGATGTCGAGCTTGACCGTCATGGTCTCGCGGTCGGCGTTGATGCGCCGGGCGATCAGTTCCATCAGCCCGTCGCAGCCCTCGCCGGTCAGGGCCGAGATCACGGCCGCATCGTGGCCGCGCCGGCGGACGGCGGTCGACAGGGTCTCGCGCTCGGCCTCCGGCAGCAGGTCGGCCTTGTTCAGGACCTCGATCACCCGCCCGTCGGAATCGATGTCAATGTCCAGGTCGCGCAGCACCGCCTCGACATCCTCGCGCTGGGCCTCGGTGTCGGGATGGGCGATGTCGCGGACGTGCAGGATCAGGTCGGCGGCCTGCACCTCCTCCAGCGTCGCCCGGAAGGCGGCGACCAGATGGGTCGGCAGGTCGGAGATGAAGCCGACGGTGTCGGACAGGATGATCCGCCGCCCCTGCCCCGCCTCGATCGCCCGCATGGTCGGGTCGAGCGTGGCGAACAGCATGTCCTTGGCCAGCACCGTGGCCCGGGTCAGGCGGTTGAACAGGGTCGACTTGCCGGCATTGGTGTAGCCGACCAGCGCCACCACCGGATAGGGCACCCGGGCCCGTGCGTCGCGATGCAGCGACCGGGTACGGCGGACGTCGTCGAGCTGGCGCTTGATCTGGATGATGCGGTCGTCGATCTGGCGGCGATCCAGCTCGATCTGGGTTTCGCCGGGACCGCCGAGGAAGCCGGCGCCGCCGCGCTGCCGCTCGAGATGGGTCCAGGACCGGACCAGACGCGAGCGCTGATAGCTGAGATGCGCCAGCTCGACCTGCAGCTGGCCCTCGCGGGTGCGGGCGCGCTCGCCGAAGATCTCCAGGATCAGGCCGGTGCGGTCGATCACCTTGGTCTTCCAGCGCCGCTCGAGGTTGCGCTGCTGCACCGGGCTGAGGGTGGCGTCGACCACCACCAGCCCGGCCTCGGTGGCGGCGACCACGCTCGACAGCTCCTCCAGCGCGCCCTCGCCGATCAGGGTCGAGGGCTGCGGCCGCGACACCCGGACGCAGCGCGCCTCGGCGATGTCGAGGGAGATCGCGCGGGACAGCCCGACCGCCTCCTCCAGCGAGGCCTCGGCGGTGCGGCCGGCATCGTTGCGGGCACCCGGCAGCACCGGATGAATGACGATGGCGCGCCCCGAGGACGCGCCATCCACGCCGGAATTTGGCCCCGAAGTCTGGCCCAAAGGGATCAGGCCTCTTCCTTCTGCGGCTCGAACAGCTGGATCGGGTGCGCCGGCATCACCGTCGAGATCGCATGCTTGTACACCAGCTGCGAATGGGCGTCGCGGCGGAGCAGGACCGAGAAGTTGTCAAACCAAGTGATGATACCCTGCAGCTTCACCCCGTTGACGAGGAAGATGGTCACCGGGATCTTGTTCTTCCGGACGTTGTTGAGGAAGACGTCCTGAACGTTCTGTGCCTTTTCCGACATTAGTTGGATCCTGCTGCTTGATTTTATTGGAGCCCCGAGAGGCCCGAGCCACACGATGTGGCACCGTTCGACAATATGGGAAGCGCGGGGCCGGAGAAAAGGGAGCAATGGCGCATGGTCACGATGCGCCGGCGCCCGACGCGTATCCGACATAGGCCTCCAGCAGCCGCCGGCCCAGCGGGCCGGGCGTGCCGTCGCCGACCATGCGGTCGTCGATCCGCAGCACCGGGGTGACGAAGCTGGTGGCGCTGCTGAGGAAAGCCTCGCGGGCCGCGAAGGCCTCCTCCAGGCTGAACGGCCGCTCCTCGAAGCGCACGCCTTCCGCCGCCGCGATCCGCAGGATCGACTGGCGGGTGATGCCGTTGAGGATCTGGTGGCTGGCCGGCCGGGTGACCAGCACACCGTCCGCGGTCAGGATCCAGGCGTTGGACGAGGTGCCCTCGGTGACGAAGCCGTCCTCGTCCACCTGCCAGGCCTCGAAGGCGCCGCGCTCCGCCGCCTCCTGCTTGCCCAGCACCTGGGGCAGCAGGCCGACGGTCTTGATGTCGCGGCGCTTCCAGCGGATGTCCGGGATGGTGATGACGCGGACGCCGGTGCGGCCATGGGCCGCCAGCGCCGCCCGCCGCGTGGTCATCACCAGGGTCGGCCGGGCCGCGGCCGGAAAGCGGAAGTCGCGCGGAGCGGCGCCGCGGGTGACCTGCAGATAGATCAGCCCGTCGCGCACGCCGTTGCGCTGCAGCAGCTGCCGCATGCGCAGCCGCAGCACCCGGCGCTCGCAGGGCCAGGCGATGCGCAGCTCCTGCAGCGACCGTCCGAGCCGGTCGAGATGGCCGTCCTCGTCGATCAGGTGCCCGCGGCGGATGCAGACCACCTCGTAGACCCCGTCGGCGAACTGGAAGCCGCGGTCCTCGACATGCACCGCCGCCTGGGCATGCGGCACATAGCGCCCGTTGACATAGGCGTCGCGCGCCATTGGTTTACTTTCTCCCCTCGCGCCGAGCGCCTTGGCACACCCTACCCTCGCCGTCATTGCGAGGAGGCGAAGCCGACGAAGCAATCCAGGGGCCGGTGCGCACCGGCCCCTGGATTGCTTCGCTACGCTCGCAATGACGGTCTCGGAATTCCGAAAGGCTTGGCAATCGAATCATCCGGCTCAGTCGACCAGCTTGCGGTCGCCGGCGCCGTGCACGCCCAGGCTCTTCATCTTGCGGTGCAGGGCCGAGCGCTCCATGCCGATGAACTCGGCGGTGCGGCTGATGTTGCCGCCGAAGCGGGTGACCTGGGCGATCAGGTACTCACGCTCGAACAGCTCGCGCGCGTCGCGCAGCGGCAGGCCCATGATCTCGCTGCCACGGTCGCCGCGCAGCACCGCGGGGGCGATGGCGCCGATCTCCGGCGGCAGCATGTCGGCATGGATCGGCATGCTGTTGTCGCCGGCCGCCATGATCAGCAGCCATTCGATGACGTTGCGCAGCTGGCGGACATTGCCCGGCCAGCTGTAGGCCTGCAGCGCCGCCATCGCATCCTCGCCGACCTGGCGGGGCATCAGCCCCTGCCCGTCCGCCGCCCGCTGCATGAAGTGGCGGGCCAGCAGCGGGATGTCCTCGCGCCGGCTGGCCAGCGGCGGCACGGCGATCGGCACCACGTTCAGGCGATAGTACAAATCCTCGCGGAACCGGCCCTCGGCGATCTCGGTCGGCAGGTCGCGGTTCGAGGAGGCGATCACCCGGACATCGACCTCGACCTTGGTGGCGCCGCCGACGCGGACGAAGGTCTGCTCCTGCAGCACCCGCACGATCTTGCCCTGGGTGGCCAGCGGCATGTCCGCCACCTCGTCCAGCAGCAGCGTGCCGCCATGGGCCTGCTCGAAGGTGCCGACCTTGCGGGTGGCGATGACGCCGTCGACCATGGCCTCGACGCCGAACAGCTCCTCCTCCAGCCGGTCCGGGTGCATCGCCGCGCAGTTCAGGGCGATGAACGGACCCTCGGCGCGCTTGGACAGGGCGTGCAGCCGGCGGGCCACCACCTCCTTGCCGACGCCGGCCGGGCCGGTGATCAGCACCCGGCTGCCGGTCGGCGCCACGCGCTCGATCTGCTGCGCCAGCTGGCTGATCATCGGCGAATGGCCGATCAGCTCGACCTCGGTGCCGGCGCGCAGCTTCAGCTCCGCGTTCTCGCGCCGCAGCCGGGCGGCCTCGATGGCACGGTCGACCATCAGCAGCAGCCGGTCCGACTTGAACGGCTTCTCGATGAAGTCGTAGGCGCCGTGCTTGATCGCCGTGACCGCGGTCTCGATGTTGCCGTGGCCGCTGATCATCAGCACCGGCACGCCCGGATGGTCGCGCCGGATGATGTCGAGCAGCTCGAGCCCGTCGATCGGGCTGCCCTGCAGCCAGACGTCGAGAATCACCAGGCTGGGCTGGCGCGCGGCGAGCTCCTGCTGCGCCTGCGTCGTGTCGCCGGCCTCCCGGGTCGTGTAGCCTTCGTCGTCGAGGATGCCCGAGATGAGCATCCGGATATCCGCCTCGTCGTCGACGACGAGAATGTCATGCGCCATGGCCCACCGCGTCCTTGGAGCCCGCAGCCGTCACCTGATCGGACGATGCGCCCGGCTCGTCGCCGGTTGGAACGGCCGGAACGCCCGCCTGTTCCAACGGAAAGACGAGGCTGACCCGGGCCCCACCGCCCGGGCGGTCCTCAAGGACCAGCCGGCCGCCGTGATCCTCCATGATTTTCTTGACGATGGCGAGCCCCAATCCGGTCCCCTTCGCGCGGGTGGTGACATAGGGTTCGGTCAGCCGGTCGCGGTCGACGGTGGGCAGGCCCTTGCCGTTGTCCTCGACCGTGATCCAGGCCTCGCCGTCGGCATAGTCCAGCACCATCCGCACCTGCCCCTTCGGCAGGTCGCGGCCCTCGGCGATGCGGCCGTCGATCGCGTCCGCGGCATTCTGCAGCAGGTTGGTGACGGCCTGCGACAGCTGCCGGGCATCGCACGGCACTGTCGGGCGGTCGTCCGGCTGGCTGAAGGAGAAGCCGATCTTCGGATGGGCGTTGCGCTGCAGGAACATCGCCTGCTGGCAGGTCTCGGACAGGTCGATCGCCTTCATCACCGGCGTCGGCATGCGGGCGAAGGCCGAGAACTCGTCGACCATCCGGCCGATGTCGCCGACCTGCCGCACGATCGTCTCGGTGCAGGTGATGAACGTCTGAGGATCGTCCGATATCTGCTTGAGATATTTGCGCTTCAGCCGTTCTGCCGAGAGCTGGATCGGGGTCAGTGGGTTCTTGATCTCATGCGCGATCCGGCGGGCCACATCGGCCCAGGCGGCCTTGCGCTGCGCCGACAGGAGCTCGGTGACGTCGTCGAAGGTGACGACGAAGCCGCGGATCTCGCCGTCCAGCCGCTCCGCGGCGATGCGGGCCAGCAGGATGCGCATCTCGCCGTGGCGGCGGACCTTGACCTGGCCCTCCACCACCCGGCCCTGGCGGCTGCGGGCGCTCTCCAGCAGCTCCGCCATCTCCGGCACCGCCGACTCCAGCGTATGGCCGACCAGCTCGTCGACCGAGCGGCCCAGCAGCTCGGTGGCCGAGCGGTTCGGCAGATGCACCCTTCCGTCCTCGTCGAGGCCCAGCACGCCGGCCGAGACGCCGGACAGCACGGTCTCGGTGAACTGCCGGCGCTGGTCGAGCTGGCGGTTCGCCTCGATCAGCTCGCGCCGCTGGCTCTCCAGCTGGTTGGTCATGCGGTTGAAGGAGCGCGCCAGGCTGCCCAGCTCGTCGGTGCTGTCGCTGCCCTGGACCCGGATCGACAGGTCGCCGGCCCGCACCCGCTCCGACGCCATGATCAGCTCGCGCAGCGGCCGCACCAGCGTGTCGGCGAAGACCAGGCCGATCCACACCGCGGCCATCAGCAGCAGCACCGCGACGGTGACGTAGATCGCGGTGAAGATCAGCTGCAGCTGCGACCGCCGCCCCTCCAACGCCCGGTAGTCGGCGACCGCGCCCTTGGTCTGCTCGACATAGGCCAGCGCCTCCGGGTCGACCTGCTTGCCGATCAGCAGGAAGGCATCGAAGGGGAAGCCGTTCAGCCGCACCAGGGCGCGCACCCGGTCGCCCTGGCCGTCGACCATCAGCTCGACCGGCCCGTAGCCGGTGCTATCGGCCGACATCGCCCGGTCGAAATACTGCGGGGCCACCATGTCCAGCTTCAGGCCCTTGGCGTAGGGCGATTCGGCGACGACCTGGCCCTTGCGGTCGATGATCCGGATGTCGGGGATGTTGTAGGTCTGGGTCATGCTGCCCAGGATCCCGATCAGCGCGGATTTGTTCGCGGTGATGAATTCCGGATACTGGGCGTAGGCCCGCTCGACCGTGTAGGCGATGCTCTGCGCGGCGTAGCGGATGCCCTTCTGGTTCTCCTCCAGATAGACCTGGGCGACCGACAGCGATTCGTTGACCGCGGTCGAGACCCGCTCGGAGAACCAGGTCTGCACGCCGATGTTGAAGATGACGGCGGAGAAGATCGCCACCAGGATGGCGGGCGCCACCGCCACCACGGCGAACAGCGCCACCAGCCGGACATGCAGCCGCGACCCCGCCGAGCCGCGCCGCCGCGCCGCCCAGATCCCGACCAGCCGGCGCGCGACGATGGCGCCGAGCATCAACAGGATGGTCAGGTCCAGCACCAGCAGCAGCGTCACCCGGTCGGCATCCTTGCCGAACAGGGAGTTGCTGCTGAGCGCGGTGTAGGTCGCGATGCCGGAGGCGACGGCGGCGAAGATCAGCACCACCGCCAGCTTGTTCTCAAGCCCGATCCGGGCCGCCCATTGATACAGCTGCCGCCAGAGGGAGGAAGGGCTCGCGGCGTTGGTGGTCATCGATACGGTTCTACGTCCTGAGTGGGGACCTAGCTTAGGCCACGGACCACGGGGATGTCTAACTCGCGGATCTTCTTGCGCAGGGTGTTGCGGTTCAGGCCCAGCAATTCCGCCGCGCGGATCTGGTTGCCGCGGGTGGCGGCCAGGCTCAGCGTGATCAGCGGCCGCTCGACCTCGCGCAGCACCCGGTCGTACAGGCCGCTGGCCGGCAGGCTGCCGGCATGGGCGGCGAAATAGTCGCGCAGATGGCGCTCGACCGCGGCCGACAGCCCCTCCCCGGCCGGGTCGGCGCCGGGCTCGGCGATGCCGGGCTGCGGCAGGGCGTCGCTCAGCTCGGCCTCGACCACGTCGATGCCGATCGTCTCCTGCGAGTAGAGGGCGCAGAGGCGCCGGGCCAGGTTCTCCAGCTCGCGCACATTGCCGGGCCAGCGGTGCCGCGTCAGCCGCTCCATCGCCCGCTTGTCCAGCGCCTTCTCGCTCATCCCCTCGGCGGCGGCGCGGCGCATGAAATGGCTGACCAGGGCCGGGATGTCCTCCGACCGCTCGCGCAGCGGCGGCAGGCGGATCGGCACGACGTTGAGGCGGTAGAACAGGTCCTCGCGGAACAGCCCCTGCCGCACCATGCTGCGCAGGTCGCGATGGGTGGCGGCGATGATGCGGACATCGGCGCGGATCGGGGTGCGGCCGCCGACCGTGGTGTACTCGCCCTCCTGCAGCACCCGCAGCAGCCGGGTCTGCGCCTCCATCGGCATGTCGCCGATCTCGTCCAGGAACAGCGTGCCGCCCTGGGCCTGCTCGAACCGGCCGGTGGAGCGCGACAGCGCCCCGGTGAAGGCGCCCTTCTCATGGCCGAACAGCTCGGATTCGATCAGGTCGCGCGGGATCGCCGCCATGTTGATGGCGACGAAGGGGCCGGTGCGGCGGCGGCCGTAATCGTGCAGCGCCCGGGCCACCAGCTCCTTGCCCGTGCCGCTTTCGCCCGTGATCATCACGGTCAGGTCGGTCGCCATCAGCCGGGCCATTACCCGGTAGATCTCCTGCATCGCCGGCGACCGGCCGATCAGCGGCATCGCCTCCTCGCCGTCCTCGACCTCGCGGCGCTCGCCCTCGTCCTGGCGCGGCAGGGTCAGGCCGCGCTCGACCACCCCGACCAGCTCCTTCAGGTCGAACGGCTTGGGCAGGTACTCGAAGGCGCCGCGCTCGGTCGCCTTGACCGCGGTCAGCAGCGTGTTCTGCGCGCTCATGACGATGACCCGCAGTTCCGGCCGCAGCTTGCGGATCCGCGGCAGCAGGTCCAGGCCGTTCTCGTCCGGCATCATCACGTCGGTGATGATCAGGTCGCCGACGCCGTCCTGCACCCATTTGTACAGGGTCGAGGCGGTGCCGGTGCTCCGCACCTCATGGCCGAGCCTGGACAGGGCCTGGGTCAGCACCATGCGGATGGCGCGATCGTCATCCGCGACCAGAATGGTCCCGCTGGTCATGCTTCGCTTCCATTGTCTTCGCCGTCGCCGGTCGACACCGCCCCGGCGTGGATCGGCAGGGAGATCTTGAACACGGTGCGGCGCGGCTCGCTCTCGAAGCCGATCAGGCCGCCATGGTCGCCGATCATCTTGGCCACCAGCGACAGGCCGAGGCCGGAGCCTTCCGCCTTGGTGGTGACGAAGGGGTCGAACAGATGGTCCTTGAGGTCGTCCGGGATGCCCGGGCCGTTGTCCTGGATCGCCACCATCAGCGGCAGGTTCAGGCGCTGGCTGGTGCCCTGCACCGCGATCGCCACGCCGCGCTGATAGGCGGTGGTCAGGATGATCTCGCCATCCTCGGCCACCGCCTCGACGGCGTTCTTGATCAGGTTCAGGAACACCTGGACCAGCTGGTCGAACTGCCCCGGCACCGGCGGCAGCGACGGGTCATAGCGCTCGATGAAGCGGACATGGCGGCCGAAACCGGTCTGCGCCACCTGGCGCGCCCGCTCCAGCACCTCATGGATGTTGACCGGCTCGCGGTTCAGCGGGCTGGGGTCGGAGAAGGCGTCCATGCGGTCGACCAGTCGGACGATGCGGTCGGTCTCCTCGCAGATCAGCCGGGTCAGGGCCCGGTCGTCGTCGCCGACCGTCTGCTCCAGCAGCTGGGCGGCGCCGCGGATGCCGGAGAGCGGGTTCTTGATCTCATGCGCCAGCATCGCCGCCATCGCGGTCATCGACCGGGCGGCGTGGCGGCGGTTCAGCTGGGTGTCGATCCGCCGCGCCACCGATTCCTCGAACAGGCTGACCACCGCGAGGTCCGGCGGGTCGACCAGCGGCGCCACCGTCACCGTGACCGTGCGCCGGCCGATCCGCGGGCTTTCCAGCAGCATGCCGTAATCGGCGACGCTGCGGTCCTGCTGGATCGCCTGGTCGATCAGGGTGAACAGCGGGCTGTCGCCCGGCACCAGCCCGGTCAGCTCCTGCCCCAGCAGGGCGGATTCGCTGGCGTCCAGCAGCTGCTGCGCGGCCAGGTTGACGAAGCGGATCACTCGGTCGTGGCCGACGGCCAGCACCGCTACCGGCAGCGAGGCCAGGAGCGCGAAGGGGTCCGGTTGCGGCGCGACCGCAGCGGTGGGGATCGGTTTCAGGTTCGGCATCGGCGGCGAGCTGGATTACGAGTGTCACATCAGCCCATCGCCTAAATTTTGTCCAATGAAAGTTTTGCCCAACCAATGGGCAGAAATGGCAACCACCCCCGATTCTTGGGGGGAAGAAGTTCCTTGCGCGGGGCGCTACATGTCAGGCGGCCGGGGTCGGGGCGGTTTCCCGCCGGGCGAACGGCCGCGGTTGGAGCATGATGCCGCGGGCTGCGGCCCGCTGGCGACGATGGAGCACACTCCTATGAGTTCGATGATCGGGACGATCGGTCGCATCGCCGTTCTGGCATTCGCCCTGGCCGCCGCGGTGACGGCGCCGGCTGCGGCTGCCGACATCCCGGGGGCGAAGGACTATCCGGGGATCAAGCGCTACGAGGGCGCGTCGATCGTCGAATACAAGACCCAGAAATTCACCCACTACACCCTGCCGCTGGGCCCGGCCGACGAGGCCGATGCCGACAACAAGCCGGTCTTCGCCGCCTCGAAGCAGGTCAGCGGCGCGCTGACCCGCCTCAGCTACACGGTCCCGGCCGGCATCTCCTCCGCCGACGTGTTCGAGAATTACGAGAACGAGCTGGCGGCCAAGGGCTACCAGGTGCTGTTCAAGGCCGATGGCGGCGCCATCGGCAGGCGCCAGGACGTCATCTTCGACGGGGTCGGGACCCAGCTGTTCAGCTACAGCCCGGAGGCCGCGCATCTCCTGACCGCGGAGCTGGCCAAGGACGGCGGCACCGTCAGCATCGCCCTCTATGTCACCGAGTTCGAGGACGGCTACACCAGGGACATCGAGGTCGCGAAGGGCCAGACCATCGTCCAGCTCGACGTCATCGAATCCGGCACGCTGCAGGACAAGATGGTGACGGTGACGGCGGCCGAGATCGAGAAGAGCCTGTCGGCGCAGGGCCATATCGCCCTCTACGGCATCACTTTCGACTTCGCCAAGGCCGACCTCAAGCCGGAATCGAAGCCGGCGCTGGAGCAGATCGCGCAGGTCCTCAAGGACGACCCGTCGCTGAAGATCCATGTCGTCGGCCACACCGACAATGTCGGCGGCATGGACACCAACATGGCGCTGTCGCGGGCCCGCGCCGCCTCGGTGGTGTCCGCGCTGGTCAAGCAGTACGGCATCCCGGCAGGCCGGCTGAACCCGGCGGGCGTCGGCCCGCTGGCGCCGGTGGCGCCGAATGACAGCGATGACGGGCGCGCCAAGAACCGGCGGGTCGAGCTGATCCCCCAGTGACCGGCCCGCTGTGACGGCACGGCCGGGTGACGCCGCCGCCCGGCCGTATTGCTTGTCTCGCCCTCGGCGCCGCCCTATCGTGCGGCGCTTTTTTCGTCGAGGGAGTCCCAGCGGACCATGCCACGCCACGCCGCCGTCATCGTCGCCGCCGGAACCGGCGAGCGCTTCGGCGGCTCCCTGCCCAAGCAGTACCGCCCGCTGGCCGGCAGCACCGCGCTGCGCCGGTCGGTCGAGGCCTTCCGCGCCACCGGCCGCTTCGACGACATCGTCGTGGTGATCCGCGACGAGCACCGGGCGCTGTATGATGCCGCCGCGTCC
>NZ_JANX01000047.1 GCF_000767795.1 Inquilinus limosus MP06
CCGGCGCCATCGCCTCGCTGCCGCCGGACGAGCAGGAGAAGGCGATCCGCGGCATGGTCGACGGTCTGGCGGCGCGGCTGCAGCAGTCGCCGGACGACCTGGAGGGCTGGGTCCGCCTGGCCCGGGCCCGCGGCGTGCTGGGCGAGGCCGATCGCCGCCGCCGATGCCTATGCCAAGGCCGCGGCCGCTGGCGCCGGACAACAACGACCTGCTGCGCGCCTATGCCGATGTCCCTGCTGAACGCGGGGCGGGGCGAGGATGTGCCGCCGGTGCTGGAGACCGGGCTGCGCCGCATCCTGGCGTCCAACCCGAACGACCTGCAGGCGCTGTGGTTCCTCGGCGTCGCCGCGCAGAAGGCGGGCCAGCCGGAGGAGGCGCGGCGCCTCTGGGGCCGGATGCGCGACCAGTTCCAGGAGGGCAGCGCCGAGCGCCGGGCGATCGAGGGCCGCCTGTCCCAGCTGCCCGCCCCCGGCGCCGGATGACCGCGGCCCGGCCGAAATCGCAACAATGCAAATGAAAACCGACCCTGGACTTTCGCTCTCGCGGCTTCGGCGGCGCGCCATCCGGCCGCGGTTGACCGGAACCGCGAAACAATGCTTGTTTCGACTGCAACAAGAACTCGGGTGAGGCTTTTCCATCGTGGTCTCTGTTGCTGACGCCGCGGCCCCCTCGGGGGCGATCGTCGTCGAGGACATGCACAAGCGGTTCGGCAAGCTCGAAGTGCTGAAGGGCGTGTCGCTGAAGGCCCGGCAGGGCGATGTCATCTCGATCATCGGCTCCTCCGGCTCGGGCAAGAGCACGCTGCTCCGCTGCATCAACCTGCTCGAGGTCCCGAATGACGGCCGCGTCTGGGTGAATGGCGAGCTGATCCGGATGCGCAAGCTGCGTTCCGGCGAGGCCGAGCCCGAGGACAGCAAGCAGGTCGACCGGATCCGCGCCCAGCTCGGCATGGTGTTCCAGAGCTTCAACCTGTGGTCGCACATGACGGTGCTCGAGAACGTGGTCGAGGCGCCGATCCATGTGCAGAAGGTGCCGCGCAAGCTGGCGACGGAGCGCGCCCTGGCGCTGCTGGCCAAGGTCGGCATCGCCGACAAGCGCGACCACTATCCCAGCCACCTGTCGGGCGGCCAGCAGCAGCGCGCCGCGATCGCGCGGGCGCTGGCGATGCAGCCCAAGGTGATGCTGTTCGACGAGCCGACCTCGGCCCTCGACCCCGAGCTGGTCGGCGAGGTGCTGCGGGTGATCCGCCAGCTGGCGGAGGAGGGCAACACCATGCTGCTCGTCACCCATGAGATGCGCTTCGCCCGCGAGGTGTCGAGCAAGGTGATCTTCCTGCACCAGGGCCGGACCGAGGAGGAGGGGACGCCCGCCGAGGTGTTCGACAATCCCCGCTCCGAGCGGGTGCGCCAGTTCCTCGCGGCACAGCATTGATGGGGGCCGTTTCGCCGCGCTGCTTGACCCCGGCCGGCGATTTCGCGGAAATCCACCCATCCAACCCGGGGCCGCAAGGCCCCAGATCCGAACGGGAGACTTCATGATGAAGAGCTGGTTGTCGTTGGCCGCCGCCGCGGTCTTCGTGCTGGCCGCCGGCACCGCCTCGGCCCAGGACACGCTGAAGATCGGCACCGAAGGCGCCTATCCGCCGTACAACGCGACCGACGCCTCGGGCAAGCTGGTCGGCTTCGAGATCGATCTGGCCAACGCGCTGTGCGAGCGCGTCCAGATGAAGTGCGAGATCGTGCAGCAGGATTGGGACGGCATGATCCCCGCCCTGCTGAACAAGCGCTTCGACGGCATCATGGCCGGCATGTCGGTCACCGAGGAGCGGCTGAAGCAGATCAACTTCTCCAAGCCCTACAGCACCACCCCGGCCTGGTTCGTCGGCGCCAAGGACGGCCTGCTCAAGGACGCCAAGACGCTGGACGACATCAAGGCCGCGCTCAAGGGCAAGTCGGTCGGCGTGCAGCGCTCGACCATCCACCAGAACTTCCTGGAGCAGAAGATCCCGGGCATCGACGTCCGGCTCTACGACACCCAGGACGACCTCAACCTCGACCTGCAGAACGGCCGCATCGACGCCGGCCTGGCCGACAGCCTGGGCTGGAAGGACTTCCTGGCCAGCGACGCCGGCAAGGGCTTCACCCATTTCGGCCCGGGCCTGACCGGCAAGGATGACCCGATCTTCGGCCTCGGCGTCGGCATCGGCCTGCGCAAGGAGGATACGGCGCTGAAGGACAAGCTGGACAAGGCGCTGGACGCGATGAACGCCGACGGCTCGCTGACCAAGCTGTCGGAGAAGTGGTTCGGCTTCGACACGTCGATCAAGTAAGGCGAGGGATCACGTCGGCAGGGCAGGGCCGGGGCCGGCAATGCGGTGCCGGCCCCCGGCCCCAACCGGGACCGCAGGTCCCAACGGGAGAGGTTCATGAACAAGATCTGGTTGTCCCTGGTCGGGGCGGCGGCGCTGGCGCTGGGTACCGGTGCTGCAGCCGCCGATACGGTGCGCATCTGCATGGAAGGCGCTTACCCGCCCTTCAACAACACGGATTCCACCGGCAAGATCGTCGGCTTCGAGGTCGATGTCGCGAATGCCCTGTGCAAGCAGGCCGGCCTGACCTGCGAGGTCGCGCAGCAGGATTGGGACGGTTTCATCCCGGCGCTGCTGAACAAGCGCTGCGGCGCCTTGATGGACGGCATGTCGATCACCGAGGAGCGGCTGAAGCAGATCGCCTTCTCCGTGCCCTACACCGACACGCCGGCCTGGTTCGTCGGCGCCAAGGACGGCATCCTGAAGGACGCCAAGACCCTGGCCGACCTCCATGCCGCGCTGAAGGGCAAGACCATCGGCGTGCAGCGCTCGACCACCCATCAGAACTTCCTCGAGGCCGAGTTCAAGGACGCGAACATCAAGCTCTACGACACGGTCGACGAGCTCAATTTCGACCTGGTCAACGGCCGCATCGACGCCGGGCTGGGCGACAGCACGTCCTGGGATTCGTTCCTGAAGAGCGACAACGGCAAGAACTTCGTCCATTACGGCCCGACCCTGACCGGCAGGGACAACCCGCTGTTCGGCCAGGGCATCGGCATCGGCCTGCGCCAGGAGGACAAGGAGCTGAAGGCCAAGTTCGACAAGGCGATCGACTCCATGAAGGCCGACGGGTCGCTCTCCAAGCTGGCATTGCAGTGGTTCGGCTACGACCCGCTGGCTCCCGGCAAGTAAGAAGGCTGCGGGCGGCCTGACCGGCCGCCCCTCCCCATTCAGGCAGCGCGGCAAGGATGCAAGGACTGATCGATTCGCTGTCCCACTGGGCGCAGCTCTTCTCCTGGGGCGACCAGGGCTGGGGGGACGAGTTCGTCCAGGCCGCCGGGATGACCGTGCTGCTGTCCACCGCCGCCTACATCTTCGGCGTGGTGGTCGGGCTGATCGCCGCCTGCCTCAAGGTCTGGGGCGGCGTCGTGCTGCGCGGGCTGATGGAGATCTACACCACCGTCATCCGCGGCGTGCCGGAGCTCTTGATCATCTACCTGCTGTTCTTCGGCAATGAGCGGGCGATCAACGCCATCCTCGGCATCTTCGGCATCACCCAGCCGTTCCAGCTGAATGAGTTCGCGATCGGCGTCTTCGCCGTCGGGCTGATCTCCGGCGCCTATTCGACCGAGGTGCTGCGCGGCGCCATCCAGGTCATCCCGCACGGCCAGATCGAAGCCGGCCGCGCCTTCGGCATGCACGGCTTCATGGTGTTCCGTCGGATCATCCTGCCGCAGACCATCCGCCTGGCGCTGCCGGGCCTGGGCAACATCTGGCAGCTGATCCTGAAGGACACGGCGCTGGTCTCCGTCGTCGGCGTGACCGAGTTGATGCGGATCAGCCAGGTGGCGGCCCGGTCGACGCGTGAGCCGTTCCCGTTCTTCATCACCGCGGCGATCCTGTTCCTGGTCATCACCACCTTCTCGACCAAGATGTTCCGGAAGGCCGAGGCGCATTACGACCGCGGCGTGCGGCGGGCGGGCTGACCATGGATCTCGACCTGATCCTCGACACCTTCGGCAAGCTGCTCGGCGGCGCCGTGGTGACGATCGAGCTGATCGCGCCGGCGCTGGCCGTCGGCGTCGTCCTGGCCATGGTGCTGGCGGTGATGCGGATGTCCGGCAACGGCATCCTGTCGCGCATCTCCCGCGCCTATGTCTTCGTGTTCCGCGGCACGCCGCTCCTGGTGCAGATCTTCCTGATCTATTTCGGCCTCGGCCAGTTCCGCCCGCTGTGGGAGGCGCTGGGCGTGTGGGATTGGCCGCTGCGCGAGGCCTTCCCCTGCGCCGTCATCGCCTTCGCCATGAACACGGCGGCCTACACCAGCGAGATCATCCGCGGCGGCCTGCAGGCCGTGCCCTTCGGCCAGATCGAGGCGGCCCGTGCCTGCGGCATGTCGCGATCGCTGGTGTTCCGGCGGATCACCGTGCCGATCGCCATCCGCCAGGCGCTGCCGGCCTATGGCAACGAGATCATCCTGATGGTGAAGGCCAGCTCGCTGGCGTCGATCATCACCATCATGGAGATCACCGGCATCGCCAAGCAGATCAACTCGCGCACCTTCGCGCCGTTCGAGGTGTTCACCGCGGCCGGCGTCCTGTACCTGATCATGAACTTCGTGGTGGCGCAGGGCGTGCGGGCGGTGGAGTGGCGGCTGACCCCGCATCTGCGCCGACGGCAGCACTGAGCGTGCGGTCCTTGGGAGTAGAGCGCTATTCCCCTCTGTCATTGCCGGGCTTGACCCGGCAATCCAGGAGCCACGAGGAGCGGCTCTCGAAAGCTTCTGGATCCTCGGGTCAAGCCCGAGGATGACAGCTAAATGTGGGCTTCGGCTCTGCTAAGCTGCGGCCGATGTTCACCTTCACGCCGCTCCGCCCCGCCGACCTGCCGCGCCTCCGCCACTGGCTGATGATGCCGCATGTCCGGGCCTGGTGGGGCGACCCCGAGGCCGGGATCCGCGAGATCCGCCGGCTGATGGCGTCGGACTGGGCCGAGCCGATGCTGGTCGCCTGGCAGGGCCGGCAGATCGGCTACCTGCAGGCCTATGACGCGGTCTCGGCCATGCCCGGCGGCGACGGCGAGCCCGGCAGCTTCGGCATCGACCTGTTCATCGGCGAGCCGAGCTATGTCGGCAAGGGGCTGGGCACCGCCTTCCTCGGCGCCTACACCGACCGGCTGCTGAAGGGCGGGCGCGCCGCGCGCATCCTGGGCCGCCCGGCGCGTGCCAACCATCGCGCCGTGCGCTGCCTGGAGGGGGCGGGGTTCCATCCGCTGGAGGATGAGGGCGGCCCGCTGCTGGCGATGGCGAAGGACCGGCCGGGCGCCTAGATCCATGGAACGAGACGGCCGGGAAACTGCCGAGTCGCGGTCCGGCGCAGCCGTGTTATGCTTCCCAAAAAATTCGTTCCAACGTCAGAACAGATCGGGGAATCGCCATGAACGTTGCCCGCATTCTGAGTGTGAAGGGGAACAGCGTCATCCATGTCGCGCCGGAGCTCAGCCTGGCCAACGCCGTGACGCTCCTGAGGGACAAGCGCATCGGCGCCGTGGTGGTCAGCGGCGATGGCCGTCGGATCGACGGCATCCTGTCCGAGCGTGACGTCGTCCACCGCCTGGCCGACAGGGGCCCGGCGCTGCTGGACGAGCCGGTGTCCGCCATCATGGTGCGCACCGTCATCACCTGCGGCCTCGACGACACCGTGGCCGAGCTGATGGGGATGATGACGCAGCGCCGCTTCCGCCACCTGCCGGTGGTCGACGATCAGGGGCTGCTCTGCGGCATGGTCAGCATCGGCGATGTGGTGAAGGCGCGGCTCGACGAGATCGAGAGCGAGGCCGAGAGCCTGCGCGAGTACATCACGACCGGCTAGCCTGGCGGCTGATCCGGCCGGGCGAACCGGAACTGCCGGGCGGCAGGCCCTGTTCCTGGGGGTGAAGGTTCGTGCCGGCATCGCCGGCCGGCCGGCTCACAAGACCGAGGTGCCTGAGATGTTCGGCAGTCTGCTCCACTGGGCCGTGGTGTTCCTGATCGTCGCGCTGGTCGCAGCGGTGCTGGGCTTCGGCGGCGTCGCCGGCACGGCCATGGCCGGCGCCAAGCTGCTGTTCTGGGTCGCGATCGTGATCTTCGTGATCATGCTGGTGGCCGGCCTGGTCAGGCGCGGCTAGCACGGCCCGACGGCATCGACGGCCCGGCGTCCGATGGATGTCCGGCCGTTGTCGTGAACGTCAGGCGGCCTCGTCCTTGCCCACGGGGGCTGCCGACAGACGCAGGCCCAACGCCTGCAGCACTCGCACTACGGTGCCGAGCTCGGGATTGCCGCCGCTGCTGAGCGCACGGTAAAGGCTCTCGCGGGACAGGCCGGACTCCTTGGCGATCTGGGTCATGCCGCGGGCGCGGGCGACAGTCCCGATCGCCTCGGCGATGAAGGCCGGGTCTTCGGTCTCGAAGGCCGCGGTTAGATACTCGGCTTGCGCTTCGAGAGTATCGAGATAGCGGGCGGAAGCGTAGGGGCGGGCAGTCATTCCGGTAGCTCCCTAGCCAAGGCCTTGGCCCGCGTGATGTCCTTTACCTGTGTGCTCTTGTCGCCGCCGCACAGCAGGATCACCGTTACATCGCCCCGCTGGGTGAAGTAGACCCGGTAACCTGGACCATAGTCGATGCGCAGCTCACTGACGCGTCGCCGACGGGCTTGGCGTCGCCGCGATGGCCGGCAGCCAGCCGATCAATGCGGACGGCGATGCGAGCGACCGCGCGCCGATCCTCGAGAGCATCGATCCAGCGGGAGAAGGCGACGGTCTCGACGATCGAACGCATGGTCTATTGTAGTCTATAGGCTACAATCCGACAAGGCATGCAGCGATGGGGCGGACGCACTCACCGCGCGGGACGTCGCCAGTCCGTCAAAGGATGCTATCGCCGAAGGGAGATGGTGGAGCTGAGCGGAATCGAACCGCTGACCTTCTCATTGCGAACGAGACGCTCTCCCAACTGAGCTACAGCCCCACTAGGTTCGGTCCCGGGCGGTTGGGCATCCCGGCGAACGGCGCGGAATATCGTGCCCGGTTGATGGCTTGTCAAGCGCCTGATCCGGCCTGCCGGCGTTTTTCCGCACCGGTCGTTTGAAACCTCCGGCGGCTCGGATATAAGGGGGCCGGGCCGCAGCCAGGGCGGCCTGATCGGCTCGCAGGCGGGATCATGACGGACAAAATCGGCCAAAAGACGGTCACCCTTTTCGGCGGCACCGGATTCGTCGGCCGCTACGTGGCGCAGATGCTGGCCCAGCGCGGCTGGCGCATCATCGTCGCCTCGCGCCACCCGGACCGGGCGCTGCCGCTGAAGACGGCGGGCGCGGTCGGTCAGATCGTCCCGGTCTTCGCCGACATCCGCGACGACGGCTCGGTTGCCGCCGCGGTGGCCGGCGCCGATGCCGTGGTCAATCTCGTCGGCATCCTGTTCGAGCGCGGCAAGCAGCGCTTCGATTCCATCCATGGCGAGGCCGCGGGCCGCGTCGCCCGGGCTGCGGCGGCGGCCGGCGCCAGCCGCTTCGTCCAGATCTCGGCGATCGGCGCCTCGGCCGACAGCCCGTCCTCCTATGCCCGCACCAAGGCGGCGGGGGAGGCGGCGGTGCGCGCAGCGTTCCCGGGCGCGTCGATCCTGCGGCCCAGCGTGATCTTCGGGCCCGAGGACGGCTTCTTCAACCTCTTCGCCAATCTCGCCCGAACCGCGCCGTTCCTGCCGCTGTTCGGCGGCGGCACCACCAGGTTCCAGCCTGTCTATGTCCGCGACGTCGCCGCCGCCATCGTGGCCTGCCTGGAGCGGGACGGCACCGCCGGCCAGACCTATGAGCTGGGCGGCCCGCGGGTCTACACCCTGCGCGAGATCATGCAGCTGACCCTCCAGCAGACCGGCCGCAAGAAGCGCCTGGTCCCGCTGTCCTGGGGCATGGCGGCGTTCGAGGCGAAGCTGCTCGGCCTGCTGCCGAAGCCGCCCCTGACCTCGGACCAGGTGACGCAGCTCAAGATCGACAATGTGGTCGGCGCCGGCGCCCGGACGTTGACCGATCTCGGCATCACGCCGACCCCGGCCGAGCTGATCCTGCCGAGCTATCTCGACCGCTACCGCCCCGGCGGCCGCTTCGGCAACAGCCAGGTCGCCTGATCCGGCCGTAGGTTGGGTTCGCCCGTGGCGAACCCAACCTGCACCGCTATCCCTCCGTCAGCGCCCGGCCGAGGAAGGGCAGGCTCTCATCCATCCGGTAGTCGACCGAGGAGTGGTTGTCCGGGAACTCCTCATAGCGGTGCGGCACGCCCAGCCGCTCCAGCGACCGGTGCAGCCGGCGGGCGCCATAGACCAGGTTGTACTGGTCGATGTCGCCGCAATCGATGTACAGGCCCTTCAGCGACTTCAGCGCGTCGGCGTGCCGGTCGGCGAGCAGCGCCGGGTCCCATTCCAGCCAGTTCGCCCAGCGCTCCTCGATCAGCTCGCAGGTGTCGGGGTTGACCGGCAGCCGGATGCCGAGGAACTGCGTCGGGTCGGGGTCGTAGGTCGCCGCCATCGCCAGCCACATCAGGATGTGGAGGTCGGCGTCCTGGATCTTCTTGGCCGATTCCAGCGCGGTGATGAAGCGCTCGATCGAGCCCTCGTGCTTGGCCAGCGCCCGCAGCACGCTCGGCATCTCCAGCAGATAGGCCAGCTCGAACGCCATGTCGCCGGAATGGCAGGCGGCGGCGCTCCAGGTGTCGGCCCGGCGCATGGCGTGGATGATCGAGCCGTAGCCGCCGGAGCTCTTGCCGAACACGCCGCGCCGGCCCGGCCCGCCGCAGCCGAGCCGCGCCTCCACCGCCGGCAGCATCTCGTCGATCAGGAAATCCTCCCACCGGCCCATGGCGGCGGAGTTGATGTACTGGTTACCGCCCAGGCGGGTGAAGCAGTCCGGGAAGGCGATCACCACCGGCGGCAGCTTGCCCTCGGCGATCAGCCGGTCGGCGCGCTCCGGCACGTTCTCGCCGAAATTCTTCCAGTTGGTGTGGACCGGGCCGCCGGCGGTGAAGCCGACCAGGTCGACCAGCAGCGGCAGGCCGCGCCCGTCATGCCCGGCCGGGATGTACAGGTCGACGCGACGCTCATGCGGGTCGCCGAGCAGGTTGCCCCGCAGCACCCGGCTGTCGATGGTGAAGCTGTCCAGCTGCCCGCGCGGGGCGGTCCGGTCCTTGCGCATGCGTTCGCTCCCCTTGGGGTTGTCGTCCCACCCTAGACCGAGTCTCGGGCGGCCGCACGCTCGGGCCTTAGAACTCGCGCAGGCGGATCGGCTGCAACGGCAGGGCTTGCCCCGGCTTGACGAAGAGCACGACGAAATCGAAAGGCTGGCCGGTCACGCCGCGGACCCGCTTGGCGAGGCCGATCTCGGTGCGCCAGCTGTCCAGCCCCTGGTACTTCGCCGCCTCGTCCAGGCACCACTTGTCCTGCTTCAGGCAGATCACGGCCAGGCCGCCGCGGCGCAGCCGCTCGGCATCGATCCAGGGGGCGTAGGCCGGGGCGAAGGCGGTGAAGTCGGTCGGGTGGTCCGGGCTGTAGAAGGTGGCGCCGAGGGCATAGCTCTCGGTGCCGGCGACGATCGCCAGCGGCGTGCCGATCCGCTCGTGCCACAGCGTCGTCACCCGCTTGGCCAGCAGCCGGCGCGGCTCTGCCGCATGCTCGATGTCGTGCCGCAGGGTCCAGGCGCCGGCGAAAGGGGCCACGGCGAGCAGCAGCAGCCCGACGATGCCGGCCAGCCGCGCCAGCCGGCGCAGCGCGTCCCGGTCGATCGCCAGGCGCAGCCAGACGATCGCGGCCAGCGGCGACAGGCTGAAGATCGGGATGGCGAACTGGGTGACGATCTTCACCTTGAAGGCCAGGGCGATCGCCACGGTCAGCAGGAACGGGCCGAAGGCGAAGATCGCCAGCGACCGGCGGTCGCCCACGGACGGCTCGGCGGGCCTGCTCTCCGGTGCCGCCGCCCGGCCGCGCCGCCACAGCCAGGCCAAGGCGGCACCGAGCAGCGCGTGCAGGGCGAGGCATCCGACGACGAACAGCCCGGCCTTGCCGAGGATCCTCAGCGTGTCGGAATGGCTCTTGCTGGCCATGTATTGCAGCGGGCCGATCGCCGCATGCAGGTGCCACAGCACATGCGGCGTCACCGCCGCGGCGAAGACGGCGATGGCGACATAGGGGGCGGCGCTGCCGAAGAAGCGGCGGCGGTCGGGATGGGCCAGCGCCGCGGCCAGGCAGCAGAGGAGAATGATGCCGCTGTAGTATTTCGACAGCATCGCCGCGGCGGCGGCCAGCCCCAGCGCCACGGCGCCGGCCAGGTCGCGCCGGTCGAAGACGCGCAGGAACAGCAGCATCACCAGCGGCCACAGCGACAGCAGAGCCGAATTGGCGTTGAAGTTGAAGGACTGGACCGTGAAGAAGGGCAGGGCTTCCAGCAGCAGCACTGCCGCGAGCCGGGCCGGGCCGGACAGGTACCGGCCGGCGATGGCCCAGACCGCGGCCAGCCCGATCGCGGCATTGGTCGAGGACAGCAGGTAGAAGGCCCAGTCTCGGGTGGGGAACAGGCTGAACCAGCCATGCACCACCCAGGCATAGAAGGGCGGGTGCTTGTAGGTGCCGAGCGGCATCTCCTGCGCCCAGGAGAAGGCCTCGGTCATGTCGTTCTGCAGGTCCGACGGCCCCAGATAGAGCAGGCAGAAGCCGGTCCACAGCACGACATGCGCGGCCAGCAGCAGCAGGAGGTCGCGGGTGTCGCTCTCGGAACGGCGGAGCGGGGCGCTGATCGCGATCGACATGAGGACAGAGGCCGGCAATGGGAACCGGCCCGAGCGGTTAGGCCCGGCCGGGAGCGGTGTCCACTTACCTTCTCGTATGCCGCCGGCCGGCCTTCGCCGTCATTGCGAGGAGGCGGAGCCGACGAAGCGATCCATCGTTCCGCACGGACTGCTGCATGGAACGCCTCGCTGCGCTCGCAATGACGGTGGAGTGGAGAGTAGAGGGCAACGCCGTGGTGGTTTCCTTCTGTTTATGGAGGTGAGGGGTTATGATTCGCCAATAGATCCGAATCGGATCCAGTTTGTTTGAAACAATCATTCCGAAATGCCACTCTAGCTGCGAGCGGCTCTTAACAACGGGAAATTAGTCAACAAATATGACCTAATCGCGAAAAATGGCTCGCCATGGCTGCGTGAAATCCGTAAATGTCGTGGGCCTCGCGGGTGCGGGGCGTATTCGACTCCGCGGGACCAGGAGCCGCCCATGGCGACGACCAAGATGCTGCAGTTCGTGAAGACCGCCGGCGAGATGCCGGCGAAACGGGCTGCCGAGACTCGCCGGCACGACTGGCTTGAGGTCTACGGGCCCTATGTCCGGCAGAAGGCGGAGGAGCAGTCGTCGCGCTGCTCGCAATGCGGCGTGCCGTTCTGCCAGGTGCATTGCCCGCTGCACAACAACATCCCCGACTGGCTGAAGCTGACCGCCGAGGGCCGGCTGGAGGAGGCTTACGAACTGTCCTCCGCCACCAATTCGATGCCGGAGATCTGCGGCCGCATCTGCCCGCAGGACCGGCTGTGCGAAGGCAACTGCGTGATCGAGCAGTCGGGCCACGGCGCCGTCACCATCGGCTCGATCGAGAAGTACATCACCGACACCGCCTGGGCCGAGGGCTGGGTCAAGCCGCCGGCGCCGCTGCGCGAGCGCGCCGAATCCGTCGGCATCATCGGCGCCGGCCCGGCCGGCATCGCCGCGGCCGAGCAGCTGCGCCGCCTCGGCTACCAGGTCCATCTCTACGACCGCTACGACCGCGTCGGCGGGCTGCTGATCTACGGCATCCCCAGCTTCAAGCTGGAGAAGGAGGTCGTCGCCCGCCGGGCGCAGTGGCTGGCCGATGCCGGCATCACCCTGCATCTGAACTTCGAGGTCGGCCGCGACGCCACGCTGCAGGAGCTGCGCGGCCGCCACGACGCCGTGCTGATCGCCACCGGCGTTTACAAGGCGCGCGATCTCCAGGCCCCGGGCTCCGGCCTCAAGGGCATCGTCGCCGCGCTCGACTACCTCACCGCCTCGAACCGCACCGGTCTGGGCGACGACGTGCCGGACTTTGCCGACGGCACGCTGAACGCCGCCGGCAAGCGGGTGGTGGTGATCGGCGGCGGCGACACCGCGATGGACTGTGTCCGCACCGCCGTGCGCCAGGGCGCCGTCTCGGTGAAGTGCCTGTACCGCCGCAACCGCGCCAACATGCCGGGCAGCCAGCGCGAGGTGCTGAATGCCGAGGAGGAGGGCGTGGAGTTCGTCTGGCAGGCGGCGCCGGAGGCCTTCCTGGGCGATGCGGCCGTCACCGGCGTGCGCGCCCATTCGATCCATCTCGGCGTCGCCGATGCCACCGGCCGGCAGACGCCGATGGTGATCGAGGGGTCGGCCACCACCATCGAGGCCGACCTGGTGGTCAAGGCGCTGGGCTTCGACCCCGAGGACCTGCCGACCCTGTTCGACGCGCCGGGCCTGCCGGTGACCAAATGGGGCACCGTCCGGGTCGACCACAAGACCATGATGACCGCGGTCGACGGCATCTTCGCCGCCGGCGACATCGTCCGCGGCGCCAGCCTGGTCGTCTGGGCCGTCCGCGACGGCCGCGATGCCGCCGCCGCCATCCACAGCCACCTCGCCGCCAAGGCCGCCGCCGTTCCGGCGGTCGCGGCGGAATAGCGCGCCGGAAGGAGCCAGCCATGAGCCAGTTCAAGCAGTCCCCCGGCGAGCGCTTCGTCCGCGAGTACGACGCCAATGTCGCCCGGCTGGTCGAGGCCCATGCCTACGACCCGACGGAGGAGCATGACGCCTGCGGCGTCGGCTTCGTCGCCACGCTGGACGGCAAGCCGCGGCGCGAGGTGGTGCAGGCCGGCATCGACGCGCTGAAGGCGGTGTGGCACCGCGGCGCGGTCGATGCCGACGGCAAGACCGGCGACGGCGCCGGCATCCATGTCCAGATCCCGCAGCAGTTCTTCCACGAGCATGTCGAGCGTGTCGGCCATCGGCCGCTGCCCGGTGTGATCGCGGTCGGCCAGGCCTTCCTGCCGCGCACCGACCTGGAGGCGCAGGAGAAGTGCCGCTGCCTGGTCGAGGGCGAGATCCTCAGCTTCGGCTATTACATCTATGGCTGGCGCCAGGTTCCGATCGACGTCGCCATCATCGGCGACAAGGCCAACGCCGCCCGGCCGGAGATCGAGCAGATCATGATCGCCAACCCCAAGGGGGTGCCGGAGGATCAGTTCGAGCGCGACCTCTACGTCATCCGGCGGCGGATCGAGAAGGCGGCGCAGGCGGCGGGCATCGCCGATTTCTACCTGTGCTCGCTGTCCTGCCGGTCGATCATCTACAAGGGCATGTTCCTGGCGGCGCAGCTGACCGCCTTCTACCCGGACCTGCTGGACGAGCGCTTCGTCTCCAACTTCGCGATCTACCACCAGCGCTATTCGACCAACACCTTCCCGACCTGGCGCCTGGCCCAGCCCTTCCGCATGCTGGCCCACAATGGCGAGATCAATACGCTGAAGGGCAACAGCAACTGGATGCGCGCGCATGAGACGCGCATGGCCAGCCCGGTGTTCGGCGACGCGATCGAGGACATCAAGCCGGTGATCCAGGGCGGCAGCTCGGATTCCGCCGCGCTGGACGCGGTGTTCGAGGTGATGGTCCGCGCCGGCCGCAACGCGCCGATGGTCAAGGCCATGCTGGTGCCGGAGGCGACGCCGGCCGATGCCGACATCACCCAGACGCACCGCGCCTTCGTCAGCTATTGCAACGCAGTGATGGAGGCCTGGGACGGCCCGGCCGCGCTGGCCATGTATGACGGCCGCTGGGTGATGGGCGGCATGGACCGCAACGGCCTGCGGCCGATGCGCTACACCATCACCGAGGACGGGCTGCTGATCGCGGGGTCGGAGGCCGGGATGGTCCGGCTGGAGGACAGCCGCATCATCGAGAAGGGGCGCCTGGGCCCCGGCCAGATGCTGGCGGTCGACCTGCAGGAAGGACGCCTGTACCACGACCGCGAGATCAAGCAGGTCCTGGCCGGCAAGCAGCCCTATGAGGAGTGGACCAAGCGGATCAAGGTGATCGACGGGCTGATCCGCGCCGGCGGCGAGGACACCGGCGCGTCGATGCCGCGCGAGGAGCTGCGCCGCCGCCAGGTCGCCATGAACATCACCATGGAAGACCTGGAGCTGATCCTGCACCCGATGGTGGAGGACGCGAAGGAGGCGGTGGGGTCGATGGGCGACGACACGCCGATCGCCATCCTGTCCGACCTGAACCGGCCGCTGCACCACTTCTTCCGGCAGAATTTCAGCCAGGTCACCAACCCGCCGATCGACTCGCTGCGCGAGCGGCGGGTGATGAGCCTGCGCACCCGGCTGGGCAATCTGGGCAACATCCTCGACGAGGATGCCAGCCAGTGCGACCTGCTGCAGCTGGACAGCCCGGTGCTGACCAACGCCGAATACGAGGCGATGCGCGCCTATATGGGCAGCACGGCGGCGGAGATCGACTGCACCTTCGACCGTGCGGGCGGCGAGCAGGCGCTGCGCGACGCGCTGCGCCGGGTCTGCCGTGAGGCCGAGGACGCGGTCCGCGGCGGCGCCACCCATATCGTGCTGACCGACCAGCACGTCGGGCCGGACCGGGTGGCGATCCAGATGATCCTGGCCACCGGCGCCGTCCACACCCACCTGATCCGCCAGTCGCTGCGCACCTTCACCTCGCTGAACGTGCGGTCGATGGAATGCGTCGACGTGCACCATTTCGCGGTGCTGATCGGCGTCGGGGCCACCACGGTGAACGCCTATCTGGCGCAGGAGGCGATCGCCGACCGGCAGCGCCGCGGCCTGTTCGGCGACCTGTCGCTGGACGCCTGCATGAAGCGCTACCGCCAGGCGGTGGATGACGGGCTGCTGAAGATCATGTCCAAGATGGGCATCTCGGTGATCTCGTCCTATCGCGGCGGCTGCAACTTCGAGGCCGTAGGCCTGTCGCGCTCGCTCGTCGCCGAGTACTTCCCGGGCATGCCCAGCCGCATCTCCGGCCTCGGCATGGCCGGCCTTCAGATGAAGGCGATCGAGATGCACGAGGCGGCGTGGAACAGCAACGTCGTCACCCTGCCGGTCGGCGGCTTCTACCGCTACCGCCAGGGGCAGGAGCGTCACGCCTGGGAAGGGCGGATGATCCACATGCTGCAGCAGGCGGTGGCGACCGACAGCTACTCGCTGTACCGCAAGTATTCCGACATGATCCGGCACCAGGCGCCGGTGGCGCTGCGCGACCTGCTGGACTTCGTGCCGGTGCGGGAGTCGATCTCGATCGACGAGGTCGAGAGCATCACCGAGATCCGCAAGCGCTTCATCACCCCCGGCATGTCGCTGGGCGCGCTGAGCCCGGAGGCGCATGGCACGCTGAACGTCGCCATGAACCGGATCGGCGCCCGGTCCGACAGCGGCGAGGGCGGCGAGGACCCGGCCCGGTTCCGCCCGGACAAGAACGGCGACAACTGGAACTCCGCGATCAAGCAGGTCGCGTCGGGCCGCTTCGGCGTCACCGCCGAATACCTGAACCAGGCGCGCGAGCTGGAGATCAAGGTCGCCCAGGGCGCCAAGCCCGGCGAGGGCGGCCAGCTGCCCGGCTTCAAGGTGACGGTGGAGATCGCCAAGCTGCGCCACGCCACCCCCGGCGTGATGCTGATCAGCCCGCCGCCGCACCATGACATCTACTCGATCGAGGACCTGGCCCAGCTCATCTACGACCTGAAGCAGATCAACCCGGACGCCAAGGTCACGGTCAAGCTGGTCAGCCGCACCGGCATCGGCACCATCGCCGCCGGCGTCGCCAAGGCAAACGCCGACATCATCCTGATCTCCGGCCATGTCGGCGGCACCGGCGCCTCGCCCCAGACCTCGCTGAAATTCGCGGGCGTGCCGTGGGAGATGGGCCTGTCCGAGGTGCACCAGGTGCTGACGCTGAACCGGCTGCGCCACCGCATCCGGCTGCGCACCGACGGCGGCATCAAGACCGGGCGCGACGTGGTGATCGCCGCGATCCTCGGCGCCGAGGAATACGGCATCGGCACCGCCAGCCTGATCGCCATGGGCTGCATCATGGTCCGGCAGTGCCACTCCAACACCTGCCCGGTCGGCGTCTGCACCCAGGATCCGGAGCTGCGGGCCAAGTTCTCCGGCTCGCCGGAGAAGGTGGTGAACCTGTTCAGCTTCATCGCCGAGGAGGTGCGCGAGATCCTGGCCCAGCTCGGCTACCGCTCGATCAACGAGATCGTCGGCCGCACCGAGCTGCTGCGCCAGGTCAGCCGCGGCGCCGCCCATCTCGACGACCTCGACCTCAACCCGCTGCTGGCCAAGGCCGACCCGGGCGAGCATGCGATGTACTGCACGCTCGAGGGCCGCAACCCGGTGCCGGACACGCTGGACGCGCAGATGATCGCCGACGCCCGGCCGCTGTTCGAGCTCGGCGAGAAGACGCAGCTGACCTACTCGATCCGCAACACCCACCGCGCGGTGGGCACGCGGATGTCGTCGATGATCACCCGCAAGTTCGGCATGACCGGGCTGCAGCCGGGCCATGTCACGGTGCGGCTGCGCGGCAATGCCGGCCAGTCGCTCGGCGCCTGGGCGGTGCAGGGGCTGAAGCTCGAGGTGTTCGGCGACGCCAACGACTATGTCGGCAAGGGCCTGTCCGGCGGCACCATCGTGGTCCGGCCCTTCGCGGCGTCGTCGCTGAAGACCAACGAGAACACCATCATCGGCAACACGGTGCTGTACGGCGCCACCTCGGGCAAGCTGTTCGCCGCGGGGCAGGCGGGCGAACGGTTCGCGGTGCGCAACTCCGGCGCCACGGTGGTGGTCGAGGGCTGCGGCTCCAACGGCTGCGAGTACATGACCGGCGGCACCGCGGTGATCCTGGGCCCGGTCGGCGACAACTTCGCCGCCGGCATGACCGGGGGCATGGCCTTCGTCTACGACGCCGATGGCAGCTTCGCCCGCCGGGCCAATCCGGAGAGCGTGCTGTGGCAGCGGGTCGAGACCCGGCACTATGACGACCAGCTGCGCGCGCTGATCGCCGAGCATGTGCGCGAGACCGGCAGCGCCTGGGCCGCCTCGATCCTGCATGACTGGCCGATCGAGCGGTCGAAGTTCTGGCAGGTGGTGCCGAAGGAGATGGTGTCGCGGCTGCAGCACCCGATCCGGGCCGAGGCGGAGGACGAAGCGCTGCGCATCCCGGCGGAGTGAAGCGTCGGTTGGGTTCGCCTCTGACGAACCCAACCGACGCGGCCGCGCGAGGTGCGGCGGTCAGCCCGTCGTCACGCTGGATTTGACGGATGTGACGCTGTCGCCCTTGACCGTGCAGGAGAACTCCAGCCGGAACCCGCCGTCCAGGGGCGTCGTCCCGGTGATCTCGATGGCGGTGTCATCGCCTGTGCGGGCCTTCGCCGCGGTCCGGATCGCCTCGGTTACCTTGGCCTGCCCGGCCTGCTGCATCGCCTTGCCGGTGGCCTCCTGAACCGCCTGCAGGTCCGGGCCGGATTTGGGCTTCATCCAGGAAGGCACGGCCGGCATCGTCAGGCCCGTGGCCGTTGCCCAGACCTGGTCGGCGCAGCGGGCGATGGCCGGTTGCGCGACCTCGGGGGCGGGGCTCTCGTTGCAGGCCGAGACCAGCCCTGTCAGGGCAAGGACGGCTGCCGCCGCGATCGCCCTGCCGCCGGTGCGATTGATCATGTCGTTCTGTCCCCCATCATGCTCCGTGGCCCGCCATCGGTCGGGCCGCTTCCATTCGGAATAGAGCCCCCTGTCGTGACTTCGGCTGGGCGGACTTATGTCCTAAATCGGGCCGGGCCGGCGGTCACCCCTCCGCGTAGCGCCGGAACAGCCCGTTGCGGAACACGCCATTCGGGTCGTGCCGGCGCTGCGCCGCGACCAGTTCGTCCCAGGCGGGGTAGGCGCGGCGCAGCTGCTCCGCCGTCGCGTGCAGCCGGTAGGGCAGGTAGTAGGTGCCGCCGACATCGAGCGCGGCGTCGATCAGGCCGCGGGTCATGCGCTGCATTCGCTCCTCCCCGGCGGCGGATCTCTCCTGGACGAACAGCATCACCAGGCCGAACACATCCTCGCGGGCATAGGCCAGGGCACTGCGCTCGTCGCGGCGGACGTCGCGCACGGTGACGTTCAGCAGGTTGCCCTCGTCGCGCCGGATCATCGCGCGGGCCGCCTGGGCGAAGTCCCACAGCCGGGCCTGCGGCACGAAATACTCGTGCAGGATGTCGGTCGACCCGGCCTCGCGGTTGGCGAACACGGCCGCCGGCTCATTGAGAAGGCTGTTGCGGCTGGTCCGCTCCGCCAGCCAGGGGCCGGCCTCGCGCTCCAGCCACCAGCGCAGCGCCTTGCCGGTGTCGCTGCCGGCGGCGTTGCGGAACACCAGCCGCTGCATCCCGCCATAGTCCAAAGCGGGCAGGGGCAGCACCGTGCCGCGGGTCTCCGGCACCGGCACGTACCGGCCCAGCACCGCCTCCTCGAACAGGCTGCCCGGATCGACCGACAGCCTTCCATAGGCCATCTCCACCGGCGCGACCACCCGCTCGGCGAAGGCGGCGGCGTAGTCGCGGGTCGGCATGGTGGCGAAGTCCGGCACATACATCGCGTTCGGCAGGATGGCGATCTCTGCCTCCAGGATCACCCCGAACAGGCCGTAGCCGCCCAGCGCCAGCCCGAACAGCTCGTCATCGGGGCCGCAGTCGACCACTGCGCCATCGGCGGTCAGCAGCCGCAGCCGGCGCACCGTGCTCGCCGCCGGCGGGCTGTTGGCGTGCCAGCCATGGGCGTTGACGCTCAGTGTGCCGCCGATGCTGAAGTCGTTGTTCGACTGCATCACGGCGGGGGAGAAGCCGGCCGCATTCAGCGCCGGCACGACGTCGCGCCACAGCGCCCCGCCGCCGACCCGCATGACCCGCGCCTCGGCGTCGATCGCCAGGCCGTTCAAGGGCAGGGCATCCAGCACCCAGCCGTCGCGCAACAGGCTCTGCCCGCCCATGGAATGGCGGGCGCCGGACACGGCCAGGGCCGGCTCCTCGCCCGCCGCGATCCGCCGCAGCAGCGGCGCCAGCCGCTGCGCCGCCGCATCCGGATCGGCCTCGGCAAAGGCCATCCCGCGCACCGGCGTCGGGTTCAGGCCGCTGGCATCGTCCAGCAGGGTTCGCGGTGGGGCAGGGGGCGGCAGGCTCGCCGCGTCGGACAGGCGCTGCAGCCATGCCCCGCCGATGCCGCCCAGCGCCGCCGCGCCCAGCGCCGTCGCGCTCCATCCCAGAAAGTTCCGCCGCCCCCGTCGCTTGCCTGCCATGC
>NZ_JANX01000048.1 GCF_000767795.1 Inquilinus limosus MP06
CTGGACGCGTTCGGCGTCTTCCGGCTCGGCGGGCCTGGCGATCGCCTTGACCGCGATCTCGACCGCCTGCTCGCACTTCTGCCGCCGCCGCTCCTGCTCGCCGGACGCGATCCGCTCCTGCTTGCGCAGCAGATAGTCGCGCCGGATCCGCTCGGTCATCGCGATCGACAGCCGCACCGAGCGGGCGAGGCGCGACTGCATCAGCGGAAAGTCCGGCATCTCCGCGCCGCGCAGGATCTGCTCGTGCTCCCGCACGGTGGCCCGCATGGTGCGGATCTCGAGATCCACGATGTCGCGCAGCCGGTCCAGCGCCCACTCCGTCCAGTGCAGGTCGGGGTCGCTCGGCTTGATCGGACCAGAATCGGGCTGCGCCTTATCCATAGAACATATCATGAACGAGAATTGGAAATTGCGCCAGTCCGAAGTTACAGTCCCCGCGAAGCCCGACGAGGAGCTATCGATGAAGACCGTCCTGATCACCGGCATGTCCGGCAGTGGGAAGACCGCCGTGATCCGCGAGCTGGCGGCGCGCGGCCATGACACCCGCGACCTCGACACGCCGGAATGGTCGGAATGGGTCGATGCCGCCCCCGGGGACGATCTGACGCCGGGCGAGGGCAAGGACTGGGTGTGGCGGGAGGACCGCCTGGACGCGCTGCTGGCCGCGCCGCGAGACCGCACGCTGTTTCTCAGCGGCACCTCCGAGACCATGGGCCGGTTCCTGCCCCGGATCGACCTGGTGATCCTGCTGTCCGCCCCGGTCGAGACGCTGCTGGAGCGGATGGCGGCGCGCACCGACGGCTACGGCCGGACCGGGGAGGAGCGGCGCAGGGCGGCCGAGTTGGTGGCGCTGGTCGAGCCGCTGCTGCGCCAGTCCGCCGATCACGAGATCGACACCCGCCGGCCGGTCGCCGAGACGGTCGACGCGATTCTGCGGTTGACATGAAGCCGCGATAGATCCGGCCGCATACCCCGGCATGGCGACCCGGCATCCGAGTCGCTTGCCCGCGATCCGGCACTGTGGTGCAGTATGGGTATGAGGTCAGTGCCTCGGCCCAGGAGCCTTTGATGTCCGTCATCGACGGCAAGCTCGGTCGTCTGCAGCATTTCTACCGGTCGGGCCCCCTGCCCTGCCCCTATATTCCCGGCCGTGTCGAGCGCAAGCTGTTCACCCGGCTGAACGGCGGCGACGCGCGCTCGCTGAACACCACCCTGTCGCAGGCCGGGTTCCGGCGCAGCCACGACATCGTCTATCGCCCAGTCTGCCCCGGCTGCCGTGCCTGCGTGCCGGTGCGGATCCCGGTGGCGCGCTTCGCCGCCGGCCGCAGCATGCGCCGGGCCTGGGCCGCCAATCTCGACCTCAGCCGCCGCTCGGTGCTGCCCATCGGCACCGACGAGCAGTTCGCGCTGTTCCTGCGCTACCAGCGGCACCGCCATGGCGACAGCGACATGGCGCGGATGTCGCGGGCCGATTACGGCAGCATGATCGAGGAAGGCAGCGGCAGCGCCGCGCTGATCGAGTTCCGCGACCCCGCGGGCACCCTGCGCGCCGCCGCGCTGGTCGACGTGCTGGAGGACGGGCTGTCCGCCGTCTACAGCTTCTACGACCCCGACGTGCCGCAGCGCAGCCTGGGCACCTATGTGATCCTGGCCCTGGTGGAGGAGGCGCGGCAGACCGGCCTCGACCACGTCTATCTCGGCTACTGGATCGCGCAGAGCCAGAAGATGGCCTACAAGGCCCGCTTCCAGCCGCTCGAGGCCCTGACCGACAGCGGCTGGACGACGCTCGACCAGGACGGCTGAGCCAGTCCTTTCCGGACACGATCGCCATCCCGGGCGCGGCGCAGCATGAAGTGGTGCGCCGCAGAACCGGGATCTCGTGGGGGATATCGGCGGATCCCGTGTCTGCGCAGCGGCACTTCGCACCGCAGCGCGCACGGGATGACGATCCATCCGTGACGTCCCGGGAGCCAATCGCCGGTTGGTCTCGCGCGCGAAAGCTGATATTTCGCAACAGCGAATTGCACCGATCCAATCCGTTGCGCACCAAGAGACAAGAAACCGGGGGAGGTTCCATGGGAGCATTGCTGGGCGCCAGCCGCGCCATCGACGCCGTGAACGGCTGGATCGGAAGGGCCGTATCCTGGCTCGTCCTGGTCGCGATCCTGGTCAGCGCCGGCAACGCCATCCTGCGGAAGGCCTTTTCGGTCAGCTCCAACGCCTGGCTGGAGCTGCAATGGTACCTGTTCTCGGCGGTGTTCCTGCTGGCCGCGGGCTACACGCTGCTGAAGGGCGAGCACGTCAAGGTCGACATCCTCTACGGCCGCTGCTCGCGCCGCACCCAGATCTGGATCGAGGTGTTCGGCACCCTGTTCTTCCTGCTGCCCTTCTGCGTCGTCGCCATCCTGATCTCCTGGCCGGTGGTGGTCGACAAATTCGCCAGCGGCGAGACCTCGGGCGATGCCGGCGGGCTGATCCGCTGGCCGGTCTGGGCGCTGATCCCGGCCGGATTCGCCCTGCTGGCGCTGCAGGGCCTGTCGGAGCTGATCAAGCGGCTGGCGATCCTGTCCGGGCGCATCCCCGACATCGTGCCGGCGCACGATCACGAAGCCGATCCGCTCTGACCCGCCCCACCGGTTCCTGAAGGCCTGCCCGGATGACGCAGTTCCTGATCGAGAACATGGCGCCGCTCATGTTCGCCTCCCTGGTGGTCGTGCTGCTGCTCGGCTACTCGGTCGCCTTCTCCCTCGCCGCCGTCGGCTTCGTCTTCTACCTGATCGGGGTGGAGCTCGGCGTGCTGCAGTTCAACCTGATCGGCGCCATCCCCGACCGCTTCTACCAGCAGATGGCGAACGAGACGCTGCTGGCCGTGCCGTTCTTCACCTTCATGGGGCTGATCCTCGAACGCAGCGGCATGGCCGAGGACCTGCTGGACACGATCGGCCAGCTGTTCGGCCCGGTCCGCGGCGGCCTGGCCTATGCGGTGATCTTCGTCGGCGCGCTGCTGGCCGCCACCACCGGCGTGGTCGCCGCCTCGGTGATCTCGATGGGGCTGATCTCGCTGCCGATCATGCTTCGCTACGGCTATGACCGGTCGCTCGCCTCGGGCGTCATCGCCGCCTCCGGCACGCTGGCGCAGATCATCCCGCCCAGCCTGGTGCTGATCATCATGGCCGACCAGCTCGGCCGCTCGGTCGGCGACATGTATCAGGGCGCGCTGCTGCCGGGTCTGGTGCTGACCGGCCTCTATGCCAGCTACATCCTGATCATGTCGATCATCCGGCCGGACAGCGCCCCGGCCCTGCCGCGCGAGGCCCGCACCCTCCGCGGCCTGGCCCTGGCCGGCAAGGTGGTGACCTCGCTGATCCCGCCGCTGGTGCTGATCTTCCTGGTGCTCGGCACCATCTTCCTCGGCATCGCCACGCCGACCGAGGGCGGCGCCATGGGCGCGGTCGGCTCGCTGATCCTGGCGGCGATCAATCGCCGTCTGAACATGACGATGATCCGCCAGGCGCTGGACACCACCACCAAGCTGTCCGCCTTCGTGCTGTTCATCCTGCTGGGCGCCCGCGTCTTCTCGCTGACCTTCTACGGCCTCGACGGCCATGTCTGGGTCGAGCATCTGATGACCTCGGTGCCGGGCGGCGTCATCGGCTTCCTGATCGTCGCCAACATCCTGGTCTTCATCCTGGCCTTCTTCCTCGACTATTTCGAACTGGCCTTCATCATCGTGCCGCTTCTGGGCCCGGTGGCGGCGAGCCAGGGCATCGACCTGGTCTGGTTCGGCGTGCTGCTGGCGGTCAACATGCAGACCTCCTTCATGCACCCGCCCTTCGGCTTCTCGCTGTTCTACCTGCGCTCGGTGGCGCCGACCCGGGCCTATCGCGACAAGGTGACGGGAAAGACCATCGCGCCGGTGACGACCGGCCAGATCTACCGAGGGGCGATCCCCTTCGTGGTGATCCAGGTCCTGATGGTCGCGATCGTCATCGCCTTCCCGGGGCTGGTGACCCACTACAAGTCGGGGCAGGTCGAGGTCGATCCCGCGAGCATCCATATCGACGTGCCGATGCCGGGCGTCGACGGCGCCAACCCGTTCGGCACGCCGGCCGCGCCCGATTTCGGCGCCCCGCCGCCGCCGGATTTCGGCGCCCCGCCGGCCCCGGGCGGCCAGCCGGCCCCTGCCCCGGCACAGCCCGGCGACCCGCTGCCGCCGCCGGACTTCAAATAGCAAAGGGGCCGGTCCCGCCAAGGACCGGCCCCTTCCGTTCAGCGGAGGGTCGGGTTACTTCCCGGCCGCCTGCTGGGCGTAGACGTAGCTGTCATAGGTGTATTCGGCGACGCGGAACCACTGATAGGCCTCGCCGCGGAACTTCTTCCACGGCTCGTAGATCGCCTTCCAGTTGGCGTTGGAGGCCGACAGCTCGTCATAGAGCTTGAAGGACTCGGTGTAGGCGGCGTCCAGCACGTCGCGCGGCAGCGGGCGAAGCTGCACGCCCTTGCCGACCAGGCTGCGGATCGCGGCGATGTTCTTCACGTCGTACAGCGCCAGCATGTTGAAGTTGGCGACCTCGGTGGCCGCGGCCAGCGCCTTCTTGTAGCCCTCCGGCAGCGCCTCGTACTTCTCCTTGTTGAACAGGAAATGCACGGTCGGGCCGCCTTCCCAGAAGGCCGGGTAGTAGTAGAACTTGGCGACCTGGTAGAAGCCGAGCTTCTCGTCGTCATAGGGGCCGACCCACTCGGTGGCGTCGATCGTGCCCCGCTCCAGCGCCGGGTAGATGTCGCCGCCGGCGATCTGCTGCGGCACCACGCCGATCTTCTCCACGACGCGGCCAGCAAGGCCGGCGATGCGCATCTTCAGGCCCTTGAGGTCGGCCAGCGACTTGACCTCGTTGCGGAACCAGCCGCCCATCTGGGTGCCGGTGTTGCCGCCGGGGAAGCCGACCACGCCGTAATTGGCGAAGAAGGTGTTCAGCAGATCGTTGCCGCCGCCGTGATACAGCCAGGCGTTCTGCTGCCGGGCGTTCAGGCCGAACGGGATCGACGAGCCGATGGCGAAGGTCGGGTCCTTGCCGACGTAGTAGTAGGCGACGGTGTGCGCCGCCTCGACCGTGCCGTTCTGCGCGGCGTCCAGCGCCTGCAGGCCGGGCACCAGCTCGCCCGAGGGGAAGACCTGTATCTGGAACTTGCCGTCGGTCAGGTCCGACAGCGTCTTCGACAGCACGTCGGCGCCGCCATAGATGGTGTCGAGCGACTTCGGAAAGCTCGACGCCAGGCGCCACTTGATCTCCGGCTTGTCCTGCGCGATCGCCGGCGCCGCCAGCGGCGCGGCCGCCAGGCCCACCCCCGCGGTCGCGATGAAATTCCGCCGCTTCATCCTCTGCAGTCCCCCCTGTTTCGCCTCGATGGGCACGACAACCCGCGGCGGCGGATTCGTTCGCCGCCGCGCCGCAGTCATCTAATGAAAACCAGGGCCGGGACGCAACGGAGGTTCTCGTTCGAGGAAGAAAACCCTCGATTTTGTGCGTTGCCACTCCCGCTTATGGACCTGTTCCGAACTTCCGACGCCGTCATTGCAAGCGCAGCGAAGCCATCCAGGGGCCGATCCACACTGGCCCCTGGATGGCTTCGTCGGCTTCGCCTCCTCGCAATGACGGCAAGGAAACAGGCCAGTCTCAGCCGCGGCGCTGGGCCAGGCCGTCGAACTTGGCCAGCAGCAGGCCGGCCAGGGCGCCCTTGAGGGCGGCCGCCGGGATGAACGGCAGCAGGCCGGCGGAAATCGCCGCAGCCGGGCCGACCAGCACCGCCAGCCAGGCAACGCCGGTGACGAACGGCACCACCGAGGCCACGACGATGGCAGCGGCCATGCCCACGAGGCTGCAGGTCCAGCCGCGCTCCACCGCCAGGCCCATCAGCGCGGCCGAGGCCACGAAGCCGACCAGGTAACCCGCGGTCGGGCCGGAGAAATAGGCCGGGCCGGCGGCCAGGCCGGCGAAGACCGGCAGGCCGGCGAGGCCTTCGGCCAGATAGGCCAGCATGGTCAGGCCGCCCAGGCGCCAGCCATAGGCGCCGCCGATCAGCAGCACCACGCCGGACTGCAGCGTCATCGGCACCGGGATGAACGGCACCTGGACCTTGGCCGACAGCGCCATCAGCGCCGAGCCCAGCACCACCAGCACGGCGGCGCGCAGCAGGCCCGACTGGCCGTCGGCGCGCCACAGCGAGAGCATCGGGGGAAGGGTGCGGGTGGTCATGTCAGGGCTCCGTTTGTCTTTCTGCCGAGGGCCGCGGCCCCGTTCCTGTCATGCCCGGGCCTGACCCGGGCATCCAGACGCTATCGACACCCTCTGGATTGCCGGGTCAAGCCCGGCAATGACAGGGAGGGAGGCGAAGCGACAGGTCACGTGAACTTGTTGTTCTGCGGGAAGCCGCGCGGCGGCAGGTTGCCGGTGCGGCCGCGGGCGGTCACCGGGATCTCCGGCTCGGTGCGGGTGCGGCCGCCGCCCATCTGCCAGATCAGCCCCTCCTCGCGCTTGAACACGGTCAGGTCGGACAGCGCGGCGCCGTGATACTTCTGCAGCGTCACGCCCTTGCCGCGCGACATCTCCGGCAGCTCGCCGAGCGGGAAGCACAGCAGGCGCCGGTTGGTGCCGACCACCGCCACCGTGTCGCCGGTCACCGGCCGGCACACCGCCGCCTTGGCGCCGTCATTCAGGTTCAGCACCTGCTTGCCGGCCCGGGTCTGGGCGACCACGTCGCTTTCCGGCACCACGAAGCCGCGGCCGTCGGTCGAGGCCAGCACCAGCTTGCGGCCGGGCACATGGGCCAGGAGGGCGACGATGTCGGCGTCATTGGCCAGATCGACCAGCATCCTGACCGGCTCGCCGAAGCCGCGGCCGCGCGGCAGCTTGTCGGCGCCCAGCGTGTAGAAGCGGCCGTCGCTGCCGAACAGCAGGATCTTGTCGGTGGTCTCGGCCTGCAGCACGAAGCCTTCGGAATCGCCGTCCTTGTACTTGATCTCGGCCGGGTCCAGGCCGTGGCCGCGCAGGGCGCGGATCCAGCCCTTTTCCGACAGGAACACGGTGATCGGCTCGCGCTCGATCTGCGGCTCCAGCGACACCACCACGGCCGAGGGCGGCTCGCCGATCTTGGTGCGGCGGCGGCCCAGCTCGGTGTCCTGGCCGAACTTCTTCTTGATCTGGCCGATCTCGGCCGAGATCGCCTTCCAGCGCTTGCCCTCGTCGGCCAGCAGGGCCTGGATCTGGTCGCGCTCGCCCGACAGGCCGTCGAATTCGCGCCGGATCTCCATCTCCTCGAGCTTGCGCAAGCTGCGCAGCCGCATGTCGAGGATGGCGTCGGCCTGCACCTCGGTCAGGGTGAAGCGCGCCATCAGCGCCTGCTTCGGCTCGTCCTCCTCGCGGATGATGCGGATCACCTCGTCGAGGTCGAGGAAGACGATCAGGTAGCCGCCGAGGATCTCCAGCCGCCGCTCGATCTTGCCGAGGCGGTGGCGCGACCGCCGCTCCAGCACCTCGTGCCGGTGGTCGAGGAAGGCGCGACAGACATCCTTCAGCCCCATGACGCGCGGGACGTTGGTGGCGTCCAGCACATTCATGTTCAGGCTGAAGCGGCTCTCCAGCTCGGTCAGCCGGAACAGCTGCTCCATCAGCATGTCGGCTTCGACATTGCGGCTCTTCGGCACCAGGACGATGCGGACGTCCTCGGCCGATTCGTCGCGCACATCCTCCAGCGTCGACAGCTTCTTGGCGGTGACGATCTCGGCCAGCTTCTCGATCAGCCGCGACTTCTGCACCTGGTACGGGATCTCGGTGACCACGATCTGGTACATGCCGAGCGGCTGCTTCTCGATCTCCCAGCGCGCGCGGACGCGGAAGGCGCCGCGGCCGGTGGCATAGGCCTCGCGGATCGCGGCGGCGGATTCGACCAGCTCGCCGCCGGTCGGGAAGTCCGGCCCGGCGACCACGGTCAGCAGGTCGTCGACCGTGGCCGAGGGCCGCTTGATCAGCATCTGCAAGGCGTCGCAGATCTCGCCGACATTGTGCGGCGGGATCGAGGTCGCCATGCCGACGGCGATGCCCTGGCTGCCATTGGCCAGCAGGTTCGGGAAGGCGGCCGGCAGCACCACCGGCTCCCGCCCCTCGCCGTCATAGGTCTCGCGGAAATCGACCGCGTCGTCGTCGATGCCTTCCAGCAGCGCCTCGGCGACGGCGGTCAGCCGGGCCTCGGTGTATCGCATCGCCGCGGCGTTATCGCCGTCGATATTGCCGAAATTGCCTTGGCCGTCGACCAGCGGATAGCGCTGGGCGAAATCCTGCGCCATGCGCACCAGCGCATCGTAGATCGAGGCGTCGCCATGCGGATGGTACTGACCGATGACGTCGCCGACGACGCGGGCCGATTTCTTCGGCGGCGTGGTCGAGGCCAGGCGCAGCTGCCGCATCGCGTAGAGCAATCGGCGATGCACCGGCTTCAGCCCGTCGCGGACGTCGGGCAGCGAGCGCGAGGTGATGGTCGACAGCGCGTAGTTGAGATAACGGGTGCTCAGCGCGTCGTGCAGCGGCACCGGCAGGATCGACTCGGAAGGCGTGCTGGTCATGGCTCGAAGTCTAGCGTAACGGCGCCGCAGGCCGAAGCGCGCTTCGGCGATAGGCCTCGACAAAGCGGGTCCGCGCCTCCGGTTGGGGGCGGCCGGCCTGGGCGAAGAGGTGGCGGTCGACGAAATGGCCGGTCAGTTCCAGCCCCTGCGCCACCGCGGGGGGAACCGCCGGCTCGCGCCCGATCAGGAAGCCGGGCAGCGGCAGCAGCCGGTCGCGATACGGCCCGGCGGCGGAGAGCGAGACCGCCCTGCCGGTCTTCGGGCTGATGAAGGCGAGATGGTCGTTGGTTCCGGTGACGGCGCAGCGCGAGACATCGAGCCCGAAGCCGAGCACGCCGAGGAGCCCGACCTCCCACTGCACATAGGCGGCGTCCCAATGCGGCGTGGTCAGGGTGTCGAGGAAGGCCATCGTGCCGTCATAGACGGCCGGCAGCGGCTGCCGCTCGGCCAAGGCGGCGTCGAGCACGGCGCAGGCCGAGACCAGGGCCAGCAGGCGCAGCGGCTCGTCCATGATCGCGGCGGCCGGGGTGCGGTCGACCTCGAGGGTCCAGGTGCCGAGATGGTCGGCCAGCCGGCCGCGCCATTGCGCCGAGACCAGCGTGCCGGGCGGCAATTGGGCGCGCCGGCGCTGGCCGTGCACGACGCCGAGATGGCGGCCGTGCTCCCGCGTCAGCACGCCGGTGATCAGCGCCGCCTCGCCATGCGGGCGGACGGTCAGGACGATGCCGTCGTCGCGCCAGTCCACATCATGCCCCGTCCAAGGTCATGCCGATCGTATAGCACGAAACGGGAACATCTGAAGCTGCGGAATGCGTGCCCCTCTCTTCCTGTGTCATGCCCGGGCTTGACCCGGGCATCCAGAGATGTCGATGCCGCTCCGGTGGCCCCTGGATTGCCGGGTCAAGCCCGGCAATGACACAAAAGGGGAGAGCCGCGCCGGTCACGCGTCGTAGTCCAGCCCCCAGACCGAGTACCGCGCCGGGTCGTCGAGCCAGTTCTCGCGCACCTTGACGAACAGCGACAGGTGCACGCGCTGCTCGGTGATCTCCTCCAGCTCCAGCCGCGCGGCGGTGCCGACCGCCTTGATCATCTGGCCGCCGCGGCCGAGCACGATCGCCTTCTGGCCGTCGCGCTGGACATAGATGATCTGGGAGATGCGGACGCTGCCGTCCTGCTGCTCCTCCCAGCTCTCGGTCTCGACCGCGACCGCGTAGGGCAGCTCCTGCTGCAGCCGCAGGAACAGCTTCTCGCGCGTGATCTCGGCGGCGAGGAGCCGCATCGGCATGTCGGAGACCTGGTCCTCCGGGAACAGCCAGGGGCCTTCCGGCAGGTGCCCGGCCAGGTGGCGGCGCAGGTCGTCGACGCCGCTGCCGGTCAGGGCCGAGATCATGAAGGTGTCGGTGAACACGCCCGAGGCGTTCAGGTCGGCGGCCAGTGCCAGCAGCACCTCCGGCCGCACCGCGTCGATCTTGTTCAGGATCAGGATTGCCTTGCGCTTGGTCTCGGCCAGCTTCTCGACGATGCCGCGGGTCTCCTCGCGCACGCCCTTCAGCGCGGCGTCAACCAGCAGCAGCACCAGATCGGCCTCCGCCGCCCCGCCCCAGGCGGCGGCGACCATGGCTCGGTCCAGCCGGCGGCGCGGCTTGAAGATGCCGGGCGTGTCGACGAACACGATCTGGGTCTGGCCTTCGGTCAGGATGCCCAGCACCCGGCTGCGCGTGGTCTGCACCTTCGGCGAGACGATGGCGACCTTGGTGCCGACCAGGGTGTTGAGCAGGGTCGACTTGCCGGCGTTGGGGGCACCGATCAGGGCGACGAACCCGCAGCGGGTCGCGTCTTCGGTCATTGGGAAAGCCTTTGCAGAAGGGCGGCGGCGGCCTCGCGCTCGGCCACCCGCTTGGACGGGCCGGTGGCGCTGGCCGAGGGCTGGCCGTCGATCTCGACCCGGATCTCGAACACCGGCAGGTGGTCGCTGCCGCCGCGCGACACCTCGACATAGCGCGGCAGCGGCAGGCCGCGGGCCAGCGCCCATTGCTGCAGCCCCGATTTCGGGTCCTGGGGCGGGGCGGCGTGGCGGTCGATGAAGCCGGCCCAGCCGGCGCGGATGAAGGCGGCCGCCGCCGGCAGCCCACCGTCGCGGTAGAGGGCGCCGATCACCGCCTCGCACGCATCGGCCAGGATGGTCGGGTTCTCGCGGCCCACCACCTCCTCGCCCGGCGACAGCACGAGATGGCGGCCGAGGCCGATCGCCCGGGCCACCTCGACTAGCGCCTCGCGCCGCACCAGGGCGACATGGCGCTTGGCGATGGCGCCTTCGGCCTCCTTCGGGAAGCGCTCCAGCAGCCATTCGGCGATGACAAGGCCCAGCACCCGGTCGCCCAGGAACTCCAGCCGCTCATAGCCGTGCTTGGCGACGCGCCGCTTCTGGCCGCTGACGCTGGGATGCGTCAGCGCCTCGACCAGCAGCATCGGCTCGCGGAAGGCATGGCCGAGCCGCCGGGCGAACGCGTCGAGGCCCTCTCCCTCGGTCCCGCCGGAGATCAGTGGATCCCCGTGAACATGCGGCTGAAGCGGAGTGCGAACGGCCATTTCCAGACCTGCCAGAAGCTGGCGTCGTCGAGGCTGAACCACAGGAACTCGGCCCGGCCGACGAAGTTCTCGACCGGCACGTAGCCGACATCGGCGCGGCTATCCAGGCTGTTGTCGCGGTTGTCGCCCATCATGAAATAGTGGCCCGCCGGCACCTGGTATTCCGGCGTGTCGTCATAGGGCTGGTTGTCGTTGATCTCGAGGATGCGGTGCTCGACCGGCGGGTTGCCTTCCGTGCCCGGCAGCGTCTCGATGTACTGGTGCAGCACGATGCGCTGGCCGAACCCGGTGGTCGCGGCATAGGGCTCGATCTCGCGGCGCTCGACCATCTGGCCGTTGATGTAGAGCCGGCCGGCGGTGACCTTGACCCGGTCGCCCGGCAGGCCGATCACGCGCTTGACGTAGTCGACCGAGGTGTCCTTCGGCAGCCGGAACACGGCGACGTCGCCGCGGGCCGGCGGGCTGCCCAGGATGCGGCCGTCGAACAGCGGCAGGCCGAAGGCGATCGTCTGGGCGCTGTAGCCGTAGGAGAACTTCGACACGAACAGGTAGTCGCCCACCAGCAGCGTCGGGATCATCGAGCCGGACGGGATGTTGAACGGCTCGAAGGCGACGGTGCGGATGCCGAAGGCGATCGCGATCGCATAGACCACGGTCAGGATGGTTTCGACCCATCCGCCGCCCTTCTTCTTCGACATCTCGATCGTCTTCTGGTTCTGGCTCATGGCGCCCCTGTATGGTCCGGCGGCGAGGGGAAATCAATCACCGGCAGGGGCGACGTGGTCGCAGCCGCGCCGGGCGGGCAAAGGTCAGCGGCTGCGCGCACGGTCCACCGCGCTGATCACCGGCATGGCGCGCAGGGCCGCGATGATGTTGGTCAGGTGCTTGACGTCCTTGACGTCGATGTCGATCAGGATCTCGAAGAAATCGACCGAGCGGCTGGTGATCTTCAGGTTGGTGATGTTGCCGCCGTTCTTGCCGATCACGGTGGTCAGCGTGCCCAGGCTGCCCGGCTCGTTGCTGATCGTCACCTGGATGCGGCCGACATGGTCCTCGACCGTGTCGACGCCGGCGTCCCAGCTGACGTCCAGCCAGCGCTCGGGCGCATTGTAGAAGCTCTCCAGCGTGTCGCAGTCGATGGTGTGGATGGTCACGCCCTTGCCGGTGGTGACGATGCCGACGATGCGGTCGCCCGGGATCGGGTGGCAGCAGCGGGCATAGTGCACGGCCAGGTTCGGGATCAGGCCGCGGATCGGGATCGCCCCCGGCCCGCCGCCCGCATTGGATTTGCGCGCCCGGGTGAGCGGCACGACCTTGCCCGAGCGCTCCTTCTCCTGCTGCACCTGGGCGCGATGGCCCGGGAACACGGCGTGGAACACGTCGCGCGCGCCCAAGAGGCCGGCGCCGACATTGGCCAGGATGTCGTCGGGCTCGGCCGCCTTGAAGATCTTGAGGACGCCTTCCAGCGCCTTGTCGGAGAACTCGTAGCCCTCCTGCCGGAACACGCCCTGCAGCATCGAGCGGCCGAGCTTGGCGTGCTCGTCATGCTGCTGGCCGCGGATGAAGCGGCGGATGCAGGCCCGCGCCTTGCCGGTGGCGACGAAGCGCTCCCATTCCGGCGACGGCGTCGAGGTCTTCGAGGTGATGATCTCGACCTGGTCGCCGTTCTGCAGCAGGTGGCGCAGCGTCACCATCCGGCCGTTGACCCGGGCGCCGACACAGGTGTCGCCGATCTGGCTGTGCACCGCATAGGCGAAGTCGACCGGTGTCGCGCCCTGCGGCAGGGCGATCACTGCGCCCTTGGGGGTGAAGCAGAACACCTGGTCCTGGAACAGGGCCAGCTTGGTGTGCTCCAGGAACTCCTCGGGCTTCTGGGCCTGGTCGACAATGTCCAGCAGGTCGCGCAGCCAGCGGTACTGGGTGCCGTCCTGGTTGCGCTCGCCCGACTTGTAGGCCCAGTGCGCGGCGACGCCGAGCTCCGCGATCTCCTGCATGTCGCGGGTGCGGATCTGGACCTCGATGCGCTGCCGCATCGGCCCGATCACCGCGGTGTGCAGCGACCGGTAGCCGTTCGGCTTCGGCGTCGAGATATAGTCCTTGAACCGGCCGGGCAGCGAGGCGTAGCGGCCGTGGATCAGGCCCAGCGCGTGGTAGCACTCGCCCTCGGTCTCGACCACGATCCGGAAGGCCATGATGTCGGTCAGCTGCTCGAACGCCATGTTCTTGCGCTGCATCTTGCGCCAGATCGAGTACGGGCGCTTCTCGCGGCCGAGCACGGCGGCCTTCAGCCCGCCCTCCTCCAGCACCCGCTGCAGCTCGGCGATGATCTTGGAGACGACGTCCTGGCCTTCCTCGCGCAGCTGGGCCAGGCGGCGGACGATGCTCTCGCGCGCATCGGGGTGGAGCTGGGCGAAGGCCAGGTCCTCCAGCTCCTCCTGCATGCCGTGCATGCCGATGCGCTCGGCCAGGGGCGCGTAGATCTCCAGCGTCTCGCGGGCGATCCGGCGGCGCTTCTCCTCGTTGTTGAAGGCGCCGAGGGTGCGCATGTTGTGCAGCCGGTCGGCCAGCTTGACCAGCAGCACCCGGATGTCCTTGGACATCGCCAGGACCAGCTTGCGGAAGTTTTCCGCCTGCTTGGACTGGTCGCTCTGCAGTTCGAGCTTCGACAGCTTGGTGACGCCGTCGACCAGCTGCGCGGTCTCGCGCCCGAACAGGCCTTCCAGCTCGCTCAGCGTCGCGCCGGTGTCCTCGACGGTGTCGTGCAGCAAGCCGGTGACGATCGACCCGGTGTCGAGCTTCATGCCGGCGAGGATGCCGGCGACCTCGATCGGATGGACGAAATAGGGGTCGCCGGAGGCGCGCTTCTGCGATCCGTGCGCCTTCATCGAATAGACATAGGCGCGGTTGATCAGATCCTCGTCCGCCGAGGGGTCGTAAGCCTTGACACGCTCGACCAGCTCATATTGGCGGATCATGCCGCGCGCCACCGATCCATATGTGATTCTCCCGAAGGGGCGGCCCAGCGCCCCTTCGGACAATATGTTGAACCACAATCCGTTGCGTTGTGGATCAAATTCGGCAGGCGCGCGGCAGCTATGCCCTGGCCCGGCCGGTCAAGCCGCATCGTCCGTTCTCCCGGCAGGCGGCCTGACACCATGCCGGGCAGTCCCGCTCGGATCAGATGTCGTCGTCGGAGGAGCCGATTTCCAGGTCGCCGCGGCCGTCCTCTTCCTCCTCGGCATCGACATCCGCATCATCATCGGAGGCGTCGATGCCGAAGGTGGATTCCTCGTCCGAGCCGACCGCGCCGGCCGGGCCCTGCGGCGCCACGCCGGCCTTCAGCCACTCCTCCTCGCCGGCCATCAGCTCGATGATCTCCTCATCGGCCTCGTCGATCTCGGCCAGCTTCTGGTGGCCCTTGACCAGGGCCTCCCGCAGGCCGTCCAGCGCGACCGTCTCGTCGGCGATCTCGCGCAGCGCGACCACCGGGTTCTTGTCGTCGTCACGATCCAGCGTCAGCGCCGCGCCGGACGAGATGTCACGGGCGCGCTGGGCCGCCATGAGGACCAGATCGAACCGGTTCGGGATCTTGAGGACGCAATCCTCGACGGTGACGCGAGCCATGGGCAACCGCTCCTGCACAAAAACAGCCACGACGATAAAATCGTGACACGATGGATGCAACGCAATGGCCGCATCTTTGTTATACCGAAGGGCGGACCACCTACCGCAGTTGCGGCGAATGCGCAAGCGCCGTCGCAACCCCGTTGACCGCTCCTTGCAAACTGAGTAGCGAACCCAATCTGTCACCCGTCCCCTGCCGCGAAGGAACGCACATGATTTTCTATAAGGAAGAACGGCTCGCAATATTCATTGATGGCGCAAACCTTTATGGCGCCGCCCGTTCGCTTGGTTTCGATATCGACTATCGCCGGCTGCTCGACCTGTTCGCCAAGAAGGGCCGCCTGATCCGCGCCTTCTATTATACGACGCTGATCGAGGATCAGGAATATTCTCCCATCCGCCCGCTGATCGACTGGCTCGACTACAACGGCTACACCATGGTGACCAAGCCGCTGCGTGAGTACACCGACAGCCAGGGCCGGCGCCGGGTCAAGGGCAATGTCGACATCGACCTCGCGATCGACGCGCTGGAGATGGCCGATCGCGCCGACCACATCCTGCTGTTCTCGGGCGACGGCGACTTCAAGCGCCTGGTCGAGGCGATCCAGCGCAAGGGTGTCCGCGTCACCGTGGTCTCGACCATCAAGTCGAGCCCGCCGATGGTGTCGGACGAGCTGCGCCGCCAGGCCGACAACTTCGTCGAGCTGATGGAGCTGGCGCCGCACATCCAGCGCATGAACGCGCCGAACCGCACCCAGGCCGCCCCGGTGGAGGGCGACGACGGCAATGTCGAGGAGACGGTGCAGCAGGCCGGCGCCTACGCCCGCTCTGCTTGATGTGGCCAAGGCCGGTTTCCCCGTGAGGGAACCGGCCTGGCGCGAACTCAGCCGCGGTCCCGCATCACGCGCGCCTTTTCGCGCTGCCAGTCCCGCGCCTTGATGGTCTCGCGCTTGTCATGCGCCTTCTTGCCCCGGGCCAGGCCGATATCGACCTTGGCGAAGCCGCGGGCGTTGAAGTAGATCGACAGCGGGATCAGGGTCATGCCCTCCCGCTTCACTTTGCCCAGCAGCTTGTCCCGCTCGCGCTTGCGCACCAGCAGCTTGCGCGGCCGCTTCAGCTCGTGATTGAAGCGCTGGGCCGGCCCGTATTCCGGGATATGGGCGTTGAACAGGTACAGCTCGCCCTGCATCTCGCCGGCATAGGCGTCCTGCAGGTTGCCGCGGCCCTCGCGCAGCGCCTTCACCTCGGTCCCGACCAGCACGATGCCGGCTTCGACATTCTCGTCGATGAAGTAGTCGTGCCGCGCCCGCCGGTTCTGCGCGACGACGCGGCCCGGGGTCTTCGGCTGTGCCATGATGCTCAGGTCGCTCCGCTCAGTTGATCAGGCCGGCGAGGACCATCGCCTCCCGCACCGCATTCCGCGTCGCCTCGCCCGGCGGCACCAGCGGCAGCCGGACGCGGTCGTCGGACAGGCCCAGCAGCTTGGCGCCGTACTTGACCGGCCCCGGGCTGGTCTCCAGAAACATCGCCCGGTGCAGCGGCATCAGCAGGTCGCGGATCGCGCCCATGCGCGCCAGGTTGCCCTCTTCCCAGGCGGCATGCATCTCGGCACAGAGCCGCGGCGCGATGTTGGCGGTGACCGAGATGCAGCCATGGCCGCCCTGCGCCAGGAACGCCGTGGCAGTGGCGTCCTCGCCCGAAAGCTGGCAGAACTCGGGACCGATCCGCACCCGCGTCGCCAGCGGCCGCACCAGGTCGGCGGTCGCGTCCTTGACCCCGACGATGCGCGGCAGCTCGGCCAGGCGGGCCATGGTGTCGACCGACATGTCGATCACGCTGCGGCCCGGGATGTTGTAGATCACGATCGGCAGTTCGACCGCGTCATGGATGGCCCTGTAATGCTGGTAGAGACCTTCCTGCGTCGGCTTGTTGTAGTAGGGCGTGACGATCAGCGCGGCGTCCGCGCCGGCCTTCTTCGCGTGCCGGGTCAGGGAGATCGCCTCCTCGGTCGAGTTCGAGCCGGTGCCGGCGATCACGGGGACGCGGCCCTTCGCGACCTCGACGCACAGTTCGATCACCCGCTCATGCTCGGGATGGCTCAGCGTCGGGGACTCGCCGGTGGTGCCGCAGGGCACGACGCCCTGGGTGCCCTCGCGGATCTGCCAGTCGACGAAGCTCTGGAAGGCTTTCTCGTCCACCCCGCTCTCGGTGAAGGGCGTAATCAGGGCGACGATCGATCCCTTGAACATGGAAGCTTCCGTGGGCGTTGGGGTGGTGAACGCAGTGTCATAGCCGCTGTGGTGCGGGCCGGCAAGCGAACGGCGCTGGCCGCCGCCCTTCTGGTGGCCTGTGGGGCCCTGCTGCTCGGAACCGCCGCCCCGGTCCTCGCCCAGCCGGCCACCCCGGCCGAGATCAAGGCGGCGCAGGCCCTGTTCTTCGCCGTCGACCGCAACGGCTGGGACGTGGTGCGGACAGTCGAGAGCCAGATGGCCAACACCCTGGTCGGCCGGCTGGCGACCTGGGCCGACCTGTCGCGCGCCGACAGCACCGCCGGCTTCGAGGAGCTGGCGGCCTTCGTCGTCCGCAACCCGGGCTGGCCCAATGTCGTCGCGCTGCGCCGCCGCGCCGAGCGGGCGATGCCGGACGGGCTGCCGGCTGACGCCGTGGTCGCCTGGTTCGACGCCTTCGCCCCGCTGACGGCCGAGGGCGCGCTGCATTTCGGCACGGCGCTGCAGGCCAACGATCCGATCCGCGCCCGGATCTGGGTCCGCGACACCTGGCGCAGCATCTCCCTGACCGGCGCGCAGGAGACCGAGTTCCTGGCCCGCTTCGGCGGGCTGCTGGGGCCGGACGATCATTGGGCCCGGCTGGACACGCTGCTGTGGGCCGAGCGGGCCGAGGAAGCGCGACGCATGCTGCCCCGCGTCTCCGGCGACCGGCGCCAGTTGGCCGACACGCGGCTGAAGCTGATGGCGCGCACGCCGGACGCCTCCGCCGCGGTGCGGGCCCTGCCGGCCAAGCTGCTGCAGGATGAGGGCATCCTCTACGAGCGCACCCGCTGGCGCCGCCGCAACAACGACGAGGCCGGCGCCATCGAGATGCTGGCGCAGCAGCCGAAGACCTCGGCCCATGCCAGGGACTGGTGGCTGGAGCGGCACATCATCGCCCGCCGACTGTTCGACGAGCAGTCCTACACCAAGGCCTATCAGCTGGTGACCGCGCGGGAGCAGAGCGACCCGGTCGACCGGGCCGACAAGGATTTCCTGGCCGGCTGGCTGGCGCTGCGCTTCCTCAATCGTCCGTCCGACGCGGTCGAGCATTTCGAGAAGCTGTACGGCGACGTCTCGATGCCGATCAGCCTGGCCCGCGGCGCCTACTGGGCCGGCCGGGCGCATGAGGCGGCGGGGCACAAGCAGAAGGCGGTGGACTGGTACCGGCTGGCGGCGAAGCAGACCCTGACCTTCTACGGCCAGCTCGCCGCCGACAAGCTGGACCAGCCGAGCATCGCGGCATTGCCTGTTTCGGCGACGCCGAGCACCCAGGCGGTGGCGGCCTATGGCGGCGACCTGGCCCGTGCCGCCCGGCTGCTCGACGCCATCGGCCAGCGCGACCGGGCCGATCTGTTCCTGCGCAAGCTGATGGTCGATGCCGACACGCCGGAGAAGAACCGGCTGCTGGCGACGCTGGCCTCGTCGATGAAGTACCCCTTCGTCGCCGTCCGCGCCGCCAAGGCCGCGGCCCGCGACGGGCTGACCGTGGTCGACGCCGCCTATCCGCTGGTGGCGATGCCGGACGACCTCAGCGGCCTGCCGCCGGCCCTGGTGCTGGGCCTGGCGCGGCAGGAGAGCGAGTTCAACGCCACCGCCGTCTCCAGCGCCGGCGCGATCGGGCTGATGCAGCTGCGCCCCGGCACCGCCCGCGACGTGGCCCAGTCGCTGGGCATCGACCACACCACCGGCATGCTCAGCGGCGACCCGGTGCACAATCTGCGCCTCGGCAGCCGCTACCTGGCCGACCTGATCAAGCGCTATGACGGCAACTGGCCGCGGGCCATCGCCGCCTACAATGCCGGCTTCGGCCGGGTCGACACCTGGGCGCCGACGCCGTCGAAGACGCCGGAGCAGGTGGTGGACTGGATCGAATCCATCCCGCTGCCGGAGACGCGCAGCTACGTCCAGCGCGTGCTGGAGAACACGCAAGTCTACCGCCTGCGCCTGGGCGAGGCGCCGAAGGCCGGGGCGCTGGAGGCCGACCTGCTGCGGTGACGGGTGGCCATGGCGGGATGCCTGCCATTCCCCCGTCGTGTCATGCCCGGGCTTGACCCGGGTATCCAGGCGGCGTCGACATCTTCTGGATTGCCGGGTCAAGCCCGGCAATGACAGGTAAGTTCAGATCTGAATTTAAATTCTGTCGATAACTTGCTGAGAAAGAACGATGATCGTCTCCGTCAC
>NZ_JANX01000049.1 GCF_000767795.1 Inquilinus limosus MP06
GGCATCAGCGCCGGCAGGCCGATGCGGTTGCCTTCGATCAGCACCGCGGCCATCTGCACCGGCGAGATCCGGGCGGCGGTGCTGAGGCCCGACGCCCCGGGGATCGACAGCCCGCTCCAGTCGATCTGCGGCAGCTTCTGCGCCCACCAGGCGGCCAGGGCGCGGCCGGCCTCGCCCTGGGTGATGCTGGCGCGGCCCAGCAGCTGGCGGGCCGCCATCATGCCGATCATCTCGGCCGACAGGTTGTTGCTGTATTTCAGCACGCGGGTGACGATCGCCGGCAGCGGCTCGCTGTCGTGCCGGGCGATGATGGTTCCTTCCGTCGTGCGCGGCCCGATCGCCGGGGCCGGCAGGACGATCCCGGCGTCGCGGGCGAAGGATCGGAAGATCTCCGCGGCGGTGGCCGAGGGGTAGCGGATCGGCAGCAGGTCGGAGCCCTTGTCCGGCAGGCGCGACGACAGGACCCAGCCTTCCCGCCCGTCGACCGGACGGTAGGGCGTGGCCGCACCCTCGCTGATGTCGACCCAGGGCAGCGTGATGTTGCGCCCGTCCGCCACCGCGTCGGCCCGGGCGTCGAGGCGCCCCTGCCGCGTCTGCCAGCTCACCCGCAGGGCGTTGAAGTTGACCGCAAGGCCGGTGAGCCCCGGATTGTAGGAAGCCGCCAGGGGCTGCAGCCGGTCGAGGAACGGCAGGGCCTGCAGCACCGTGTCGTCGACGATGAACCGCCCGTTCACCCGGGTGATCCCGGCCTGCCGGACCTGGCTGACCAGGTCGGCCAGGTCATTGATGTCGAGGGTGGGGTCGCCGCCGCCGATCAGCGCCAGGTCGCCGTTCAGCACGCCGCCGGCGATGGTGCCGCTGGCGGTCACGGCGGTGGTGAAGCGGTGGTCGGCGCCCAGGATCTCGATCGACGCCAGCATGCTGGCGACCTTCATGGTCGAGGCCGGGATCATCGGCCGCGCCGCCTGGGCGCTGTCGATCAGCTGGCCGCTCTGGGCATCGAACACGATGTAGGCCACGTTCCCGGCCGGCAGGCCGGTGCGGGTCCCCGCGGCGCCGGCCTGGGCCAGGGCCGCCTGGCCCGGCAGGGCGGCCGCCAGCACCAGCAGCAGGAACAGGCGGAACAGTCTCGTCAGGGGCACGGGCCGGCATCCTCCGCATCGCATCGCGCCCTCCTATAGCCCCGGGCGGAGTGAGTCGGAAGCGGTCGCGATGCCCGAAACGGGCACGGCCCCCGCGAGGGGGGCCGTCCGCCGTTCCGGGATGCCGCCGGTCGGGCCGGGCTCGCCTAGTAGGCGCCGCCGCCGGGCAGGAACACCTTCGGCGTCTTGAACAGGATCACGATGTCCCGCCAGAGGGTCCAGGTCCGCACATACTCGACATTGAGCCGGATCTTGGTCTCGTAGCTGGTGTCGTTGCGGCCGGAGATCTGCCAGATCCCGGTCATGCCGGGCCGCGTGCTGTGGTAGTAGCGGATCGCCGCGCCCCAGCGCTCCTGCTCCTCCTCATACATCGGCCGCGGGCCGACCAGGCTCATCTCACCCTTCAGCACGTTGAACAGCTGCGGCAGCTCGTCGAGGCTGGTCTTGCGCAGGAAGCGGCCGATCGCGGTCACCCGCGGGTCCTTCTTCAGCTTGAAGCCGGATTCCCACTCGCGCCGCATCTCAGGGTTTTTCTGAAGAAGATCCGCCAACAGCTTGTTCGCATTGGGAACCATGGTCCGAAACTTGTGGCAGTAGAAGATCCTGCCGTCACGCCCCACGCGGCGGTCGCTGTAGAAAATGCCCCGGCCGGAGCGCCGGATCATGGCAGCGCATACCAGGAACAGCGGCGCAAACAGAATCAAAAAAAAGATCGATAATGCGATATCCATCGACCGCTTGGCCGCCATCCCCACGCGAGCCGTCCGGATCGGCGTCTCTGCGGAGAGATCAACAGCGGCAGCGTCGACAAAGCTGTCGGACTGCATATTCCGATACCCCCAGAAAACTGTAACAAAGGAGAAAGACTTGTCCTGCCGCCGCAACCAGCAGAACACTCCACATTTGAATTTCGTCTGACTCCCCGCCCCCTAGTCGCTAGGGTTCTGGCACATTACTGTTGCCTGAACGTGGCAATTTTTAGCGTGGTCTGACGACCATTGAATGTGCCTTTCATGTATATCGGAAGAGGCCCGTCGAAACAATCCATTTATTGCTCTCTGCCGAGGCCATGAGCGCGCCAAGATCAACGGCGGAGACAGAAAAGTTAAACCGATACAGAAGATATAGCACTTAATTCACTGTTTCTATTCCTCTTTTCCGCGAAGAAGGCGGGCCACCAGCTCGCTCTCCCCGACCTTGCCCACCAGCCGGCCGTCATCGTCGAGCACCAGGATCGGCTGGCGCGTCGCCTCATGCGCGGCGATGAAACGGCGCATCGAGGCATGCACCGGCATGGTCGCGATCTGGCCGGGCACGACGCCATTGATGATGCCGTCGGCGATCTCCAGCGCCCGGTCGTCCTGGGTCACCGCCACCGGCCGGCCGAGATCATCAACCCGGCAGCGGCAGGTCCGGGCCTTGTCGACCAGGATCGAATCGCCCTCCCGCGGCAGCAGGTCCAGCGGCGTCATCAGCGCCTCGGCCCGCAGCACGTTGAGCGGGTTCACATGGGCGACGAAGTTGGCGACATAGTCGTCGGCCGGCCTGGTGACGATCTCCTCCGGCGTACCGACCTGGACGATGCGGCCGGATTCCATGATCACGATCCGGTTGCCGATCTTCAGCGCCTCGTCGAGGTCATGGCTGACGAAGATGATGGTCTTCTTCAGCCGGCGCTGCAGCTCCAGGAGCTCGTCCTGCAGATGGGTGCGGATCAGCGGGTCCAGCGCGCTGAACGGCTCGTCCATCAGCAGGATGTCGGCGTCGGTGGCGAAGGCGCGGGCCAGGCCGACGCGCTGCTGCATGCCGCCCGACAGCTCGCGCGGGTACTTCCCGGCCCATTTGTCGAGATGGACCAGGGCCAGCTTCTCGTCCACCACCCGGTCGCGCTCGGCCTTCGGCACGCCGCGCAACTCGAGCCCCAGGCCGACATTCTCGCGGATGGTGCGCCAGGGCATCAGCGCGAATTGCTGGAACACCATCGACACCCAGTCGGCCCGCAGGCGGCGCAGCGTGACCTCGTCGCAGCTGGCGACGTCGACCTCCTGCCCGTCGCAGCGCACCAGCATGCGGCCGCGGGTGACCTTGTTGAGGCCGTTGACGCAGCGCAGCAGCGACGACTTGCCGGAGCCGGACAGGCCCATCAGCACGCACAGCTCGCCATGCGGGACGGACAGCTCGGCGCCCGCCACCGCCAGGGTGTCGCCGGTCTCGGCCAGGATCTCGGCCCGGCTGCGGCCCTGGTCCAGCAGGCCCAGCGCCCGCTTTGGCGTCGGCCCGAAGATCACGTCGACGGCGTTGAAATGGACGGCAGGAAGGGTGTCGGACATCAATGCGCCCCTCCGACGGGCCGTTCGCTTTTCACCAGACGGTCGAGGATCACGGCCAGGATGACGATGCAGAGGCCGGCCTCGAAGCCCATGGGGACATTCACCGAGTTGAGGGCGCGCACCACCGGCTTGCCCAGGCCGTCGGCCCCGACCAGCGCGGCGATGACGACCATCGACAGCGATAGCATGATGCACTGGGTCAGCCCGGCCATGATCGTCGGCAGGGCGTGCGGCAGCTCGACCTTGAACAGCAGCTGCCGCTTGGTGGCGCCGAAGGCCTCGCCCGCCTCGAGCAGCGGGCTGGGCACGCCATGGATGCCGAGATAGGTCAGCCGGATCGGCGCGGCCACGGCGAAGACCACGGTCGAGATCAGGCCCGGCGCCACGCCGAGGCCGAACAGGATCAGGGTCGGGATCAGGTAGACGAAGGTCGGCAGCGTCTGCATCAGGTCGAGGATCGGCCGGATCACGGCATAGACCAGCGGCCGGTGGGCGCAGAGGATGCCGATCGGGATGCCGATCGCCAGAGACAGGATCGTGGCGCTGATCACCAGCGCCAGGGTCTGCATCGTCTCGGTCCAGTAGCCGAGATTGTGAATCAGGAACAAGCCGATCACGACCAGCGCCACCAGTTGCCAGCGGCGGTGCAGGACATAGGCGAGAATGGCGACGAGGGCGATGAAGACCCACCACGGTGGCCACAGGAAGACGTCGATCAGCCATTCGATCGCGGTGCCGAGGCCGATCGAGATGGCATCGAAGACGCCGCGGAAATTGTCGGTCAGAAAATCCGTGAACCCCCGAATCCATAATCCGAGCGGGATCTTCTGGGACAGCAGCGCGCTCAATTCGTCCATGCGGCGTCCTTTTGTTCTGGCCGTTTGGACGACGCGCCGCCGGGGCGGCGCGCCCGTCAGGTGGGCTTAGAGGCCGAGCGACGCCTTGACCGCGGCGAGACCGTCCTTGCCGTCGAAGGTGGTCACCCCGACGAGCCAGGGGGTCAGCACGTCCGGATTGGCCTTGAGGTATTCGGTCGCCGCCTTGCCGCTCTCCTCGCCGCCGGTGGTGATCGCTTCCATTACCGTGGCCTCCATGTCGAGGTTGAAGGTCAGGTTCTGCAGCAGCTTGCCGACATTCGGACATTCGTCGACATAGCCGGCCCGGACATTGGTGTAGACGGTGGCGCCGCCGAAGTTCGGTCCGAAATAGTCGTCGCCGCCGGTCAGGTACTGCATCGGGTATTGCTTGTTCATCGGATGCGGTGCCCAGCCGAGGAACACGATCCAGGTCTTCCGGCGGATGGCGCGGTCGACCTCGGACAGCATACCCTGCTCGCTCGACTCCACCAGCTGCCATCCCTTCAGGTCGAAGGCGCCCTTGTCGATCATGCTCTGGACCAGGCGGTTGCCGTCATTGCCCGGCTCGATGCCGTAGATCTTGTCGCCGAATTTGTCGGCATTCTTGGCCAGGTCGGCGAAGTCCTTGACCCCGGCCTGGTAGACATAGTCGGGCACCGCGAGGGTGTATTTCGCGCCTTCGAGATTCGGCCGGAGGCTCACGACCGACTTGTCGTCGAAATAGGGCTTGGCGTCGCCGGCCATCGACGGCATCCAGTTGCCGAGGAACACGTCGATGTTCTTGTTCTTCATCGAGACGTAGGTCACCGGCACCGACAGCAATTCGTCCGACGGCTCGTAGCCCAGCCCCTTGAGCACCGCCTTGGTCAGCGCCGTGGTGGCGGTGATGTCGGTCCAGCCGACATCCGAGAAGCGGACCTTCTGGCAGCTCGCCGGATCGGCGGCCTGCGCCGTCCCGGCCGCCAGCGCCAGGCCCAGCACCAGCCCGCTCAAACGCCTCGACATCATGATGCGACTCTCCTGTTTGCCCGCCTGCCTGACAATTTTCGTTCGTTGCGGGGCGGCAACCACCGTCGGACCAACGGCGGAGCGCCTCGGCGCGAGTCTAACGACGGGTTGCGCCCGACCGCTGGCCGATTTCCGGCATGGCGTGACGCAAACCGGACTCATCGCCCGGCCCGCCCCCGCTAGCATGCGCCGCGGCCCGGAGGAGCGGAAGGAATGACGACAGAATTCGACTATGTGATCGTCGGCGCCGGCTCGGCCGGCTGCGTCCTGGCCAACCGGCTGTCGGCCGATTCCGGCACCCGCGTGCTGGTGCTGGAGGCGGGGCCGGAGGACCGGACCTGGAAGATCCATATGCCGGCGGCGCTGACCTACAATCTCTGCGACGACAAGTACAACTGGTACTACGAGACCGAGCCGCAGGCGGCGATGGACAACCGCCGCATGTACTGGCCGCGCGGCCGGGTGCTCGGCGGCTCCTCCTCGCTCAACGCCATGGTCTATGTCCGCGGCCATGCCTACGACTACGACCGCTGGGCCGCGGAAGGCGCGGCCGGCTGGTCCTATGCCGAGGTGCTGCCCTATTTCCGCCGCGCCGAGACCCGGGCCAAGGGCGGCGACGATTATCGCGGCTCCGACGGGCCGCTGAAGGTGTCGACCGGCAGCCAGCCGAACCCGCTGTTCGACACCTTCATCCAGGCCGGGCAGCAGGCCGGCTATCCGTTCACCGCGGACATGAACGGCTACCAGCAGGAAGGCTTCGGCAAGATGGACATGACGATCCATCAGGGCGAGCGCTGGTCAGCCGCCAAGGCCTATCTCAAGCCGATCCGGTCGCGGCCGAACCTGACAGTCGAGACCGGGGCGCTGAGCACCCGGATCCTGTTCGAGGGCACCCGCGCCGTCGGCGTCGAATACGCCCAGGCGGGCCAGGTGCGCGTTGCCCGGGCGGCGCGCGAGGTGATCCTGTGCGGCGGCGCCATCAACTCGCCGCAGCTCCTGATGCTGTCCGGCGTCGGCCCGGCCGACCAGCTGCGCCGGCACGGCATCGCGGTGGTCCACGACCTGCCGGGCGTCGGCCGCAATCTCCAGGACCATCTGGAGATGTACATTCAGTACGAGTGCACCAAGCCGATCACCCTCTACAGCGTCGAGAACCCGCTGTACAAGGCGAGGGTCGGCGTCGAGTGGTTCCTGTTCCGCAGCGGCCTGACCACCTCGGCCCATCTCGAGGCCGGCGGCTTCATCCGCTCGCGGGCCGGCATCCGGCACCCGGACATCCAGTACCATTTCCTGCCGTCGGTGGTGAACGACCACGGCCGCCAGCCGGGCGACCGGCACGCCTTCCAGGCCCACGCCGGGACCATGCGCGCCACCTCCCGCGGCTGGGTCGAGCTGCGCTCGGCCGATCCGCGGGCCAAGCCGATCCTGCAGCCGAACTACCTGACCACCGAGGACGACCGCGCGGACATGCGGGCCTGCGTCAAGCTGACCCGCGAGATCTTCGCCCAGGCCGGCTTCGACCCCTATCGCGGTGCCGAGATCGCGCCCGGCGCCTCGGTGCGCACCGATGACGAGATCGACGCCTTCATCCGGGCCAAGGCCGACAGCGCCTACCACCCGTCCTGCACCTGCAAGATGGGGGTGGACGAGATGGCGGTGGTCGACCCCGAGACCCGGGTCCGCGGGCTGGAGGGGCTGCGCGTGGTCGACGCCTCGATCATGCCGTCGATCGTCAGCGGCAACCTGAACGCGCCGACCATCATGATCGGCGAGAAGGCCGCCGATATCATCCTGGGCAAAACCCCCTTGCCGCCCTCCAACGCCCCGGTCTACGAGGCGCCGAATTGGCGCACGGCGCAGCGCTGAAACAGGAGAACGCCATGACCATCGGGCTGCATATCGGCGGACACGCGGTCGAAGGCAACGGCACGCCGTTCGACACGATCAACCCGGCGACCGGGAAGGTCATCAGCCGGGTCGCCGCCGCCTCTCCCGCCGATGTCGACCGCGCCGTGGCCGCGGCCAAGGCCGCCTTCGACGGCTGGGCCGGCATGACCGGGACACAGCGCGGCCGCATCCTGCGCGAGGCGGTGCGCCTCTTGCGCGCCAACCGCGACCGGCTGGCGAAGATGGAGGTCGAGGACACCGGCAAGCCGATCGCCGAGGCGCTGGCCGTCGACATCGATTCCGGCGCCGACGCGATCGAGTATTTCGCCGGGCTGGCGCCGTCGCTGCACGGCACCCATCACGATTTCGGCCGCGCCTTCGCCTATACGCGGCGCGAGCCGCTGGGCGTGGTCGCCGGCATCGGCGCCTGGAACTACCCGATCCAGATCGCCTGCTGGAAGTCCGGCCCGGCGCTGGCCTGCGGCAACACCATGGTGTTCAAGCCGTCGGAGCTGACGCCGATGACCGCGGTGGCGCTGGCGGAGATCTTCGCCGAGGCCGGCCTGCCGGCCGGCGTGTTCAACGTGGTCCAGGGCAAGGGCGATGTCGGCCACGCCCTGGTCACCCACCCCGACGTCGCCAAGGTGTCGCTGACCGGATCGGTGCCGACCGGCCGCAAGGTCGCCGCGGCCGCCGCCGGGGCGATGAAGCACGTGACCATGGAGCTGGGCGGCAAGTCGCCGCTGATCATCTTCGCCGATGCCGATGTCGAGAACGCGGTGAAGGCGGCGATGATGGCCAACTTCTACACCCAGGGCGAGATCTGCTCGAACGGCACCCGGGTGTTCGTCGAGGCGTCGCTGCACAACCGATTCATGGACGCGCTGGTGGCCCGCACCCAGAAGATGCGGATCGGCGACCCGATGGACCCGCAGACCCAGGTCGGCGCCCTGATCTCGGCCGACCACCGGGCCAAGGTGCTGGGCTATGTCGAGGCCGGGGTGAAGGCCGGCGCCCGCCTCGTCTGCGGCGGCCGCGTCCCGGCCGACCCGGCGCTGGCCGGCGGCTATTTCGTCGAGCCGGCGATCTTCGACGCCTGCCATGACGACATGGCGATCGTGCGGGAGGAGATCTTCGGCCCGGTGATGACCGTGCTGACCTTCACCGACGAGGCTGAGGCGGTGCGCCGCGCCAACGCCACCGAATACGGGCTGGCCGCCGGCGTTTTCACCCGCGACCTGGCCCGCGGCCACCGCGTGGTGGCCCGGCTGCAGGCCGGCACCTGCTGGATCAACAACTACAACATCACCCCGGTGGAGATCCCCTTCGGCGGGTACAAGCAATCCGGCCTCGGCCGCGAGAACGGCCTCGCCGCGCTGGAGCACTACACCCAGCTGAAGAGCGTCTATGTCGAGACCGGGGACGTCGACAGCCCGTACTGAGCGCGGGCGCCGCTCTCCCCTTCCGAATACCGTCATTGCGAGCGCAGCGAAGCAATCCAGAGCCGTTTGGCGTGGCCTCTGGATGATTGCTTCGTCGGCTTCGCCTCCTCGCAATGACGACGAGGGATGATAGTGCTGGCCATTTCGTCGCCGACCTCCATTCTTGCCCCTCCAGGCTCTCCGGCGCATAGTCCGGCCGCCGTCACGGCGACGGCGGATTGTCCTGGTTCATGAGCAGCTTCCGGATTCGCGACGACGCCCCGCACTACACCCTGCTGACCAAGCTGCAGCTGATGAGCTGGGGCCTGGTGGTCCTGGTCTGCGCCATCGCCGCGGTCGGGGTGATGCTGCTCTACTCCGCCGGCGGCGGGTCGTGGGAGCCCTGGGCCAGCCGGCAGCTCAGCCGCTTCGGCAGCGGCTTCGTCGTCATGCTGGTGTTCGCGATGATCGACATCCGCATCTGGATGAAGATCGCCTATCCGGTCTACGCCATCGTCTTCGCCCTGCTGATCGTGGTGCAGGCGATGGGCCATGTGGGCATGGGCGCCGAGCGCTGGATCAATCTCGGCCCGCTGGTGATCCAGCCGTCCGAGCTGATGAAGATCGCGCTGGTCCTCGCCCTCGCCCGCTATTTCCACGGCTTCTCGCTGGTCGAGGTGCGCAACCCGCTGGTGCTGATCGTGCCGCTGCTGCTGATCCTGGCGCCGGTCGGGATGGTGCTGATGCAGCCCAATCTCGGCACCGCCCTGCTGCTGATCATGACCGGCGGCGCGGTGCTGTTCTCCACCGGCGTCCGGCTCTGGAAGTTCGCCGTGGCGATCGCGCTGGGGCTGTCGGCGATCCCGATCGGCTGGGAGTTCCTGCACGACTACCAGAAGAACCGCGTCTACACCTTCCTGGAGCCGGAGCGCGACCCGCTGGGCGCCGGCTACAACATCATGCAGTCGAAGATCGCGCTCGGCTCCGGCGCCCTCTTCGGCAAGGGCTTCACCGCCGGCACGCAGAGCCAGCTGATGTTCCTGCCGGAGAAGCACACCGACTTCATCTTCGTGGTGCTGGCCGAGGAGTTCGGCATGGTCGGGGCGCTGATCCTGCTGTTCCTCTACACCATGCTGTTCGTCTACGGGCTGATGATCGCGCTCTCCGCCCGCAGCCATTTCGGCCGCCTGGTCGGCGTCGGCCTGACCACGACCTTCTTCCTCTACGTCTTCGTCAATGTGGCGATGGTGACGGGGCTGATCCCGGTGGTGGGCATCCCTCTGCCCCTGGTGTCCTATGGCGGCACCGCCATGCTGACCCTGCTGATGGGCTGCGGCATCCTGCTCAGCGTCTGGATCCACCGCGAGGTCCGGATCCCCCGCAGCGGCATCACGGATTACTGAGGCTCCGAGGCCGCACGGTTCGACCGGGACCGAAGCGTTCACCGGGAGCCCCGTCCGACCCGCGGCTGTTTCCCTTGGAGAAGGGAGCAGCCGACATGCCATCCGCCGACACGATCGACACGGCCCGCCCGCGGACGCGGCCCGGCCTCGTCCTGTTCGCCATGTGCCTCGCCGTGCTGGTGGCGCAGATCGACACCTCCGTGGTCAATCTCGGCGCCCATGCCATCGGCGACGCCCTCGGCCTGGGCGTCAGCGCCCTGCAATGGGTGCTGGACGTCTACAACCTGGTCTATGCCACGCTGCTGCTGACCGGCGGGCTGCTGGGCGACCTGGTCGGCCGGAGGCGGATCTTCGCCGTCGGCGTGGCGCTGTTCGCCCTCGGCTCCCTCGCCTGCGGCCTGGCGCCGGACGGCACGGTGCTGATCGCGGCCCGGGCGATCACCGGGCTGGGCGCGGCGCTGCTGCTGCCGGCCTCGCTGTCGATCCTGGCCGCGACCTATCCCGACGCGCGGGAGCGCGCCCACGCCATCGGCATCTGGGCCAGCTGCAACGGCCTGGCCTTCGCCATCGGGCCGACCCTCGGCGGCGTCCTGGTCACAACCGCAGGCTGGCGCAGCCTGTTCTTCGTGGTGGTGCCGGTGGCCGCCCTCGCCTTCCTGCTGGCCGTCCGGTCGGTCCCTGAGACCGCTGATCCGGAGGGGCGGCGCCTCGACCTGCCCGGCCAGGGGCTGGCAATGCTGGCGCTGGGCGCCCTGACCCTGGCTGCGATCGAGGGCAATCGCTGGGGCTGGGGCTCCGCGGCAACCCTGGCCGGCTTCGCCATCGGCCTCGTAGCGATCGCCCTGTTCCTGGCGGTCGAGGCCCGCACCGAGGGTGCGCTGGTGCCGCTGGAGCTGTTCCGCAGCCCGGCTCTGTCCGGTTCGCTGATCGTGGCGCTGGCGATGACCTTCGGCATGTACGCCATGCTGTTCCTGATCCCGGTCTATCTGCAGGCCGTGCGCGGCGCCACGCCGATCCAGGCGGGGCTGGAGCTGCTGCCGATGTCGGTGGTGTTCTTCCTCGTCTCGCAGCTGTCCGGCCGGCTGGCGGCCCGGCTGGGGCCGCGCACACTGATGACCGCCGGCATGGCGCTGATCGGCGCCGGGCTGCTGCTGCTCGCCTGGATCTCCGTCGGCACCGGCCTGCTGTACATCGAGGCGGCGCTGCTGGTCACCGGCATCGGGCTCGGCCTCAACACCGGCCCGGTGATGGCGGTGACCGTGTCGAGCGTCCCGCAGAAGCGGTCGGGCACAGCGGCCGGCCTGGTGAACACCGCCCGGATGGTCGGCGCCACCCTGGGCGTCGCGATCCTCGGCGCCGTCTTCGCCGCCTATGGCGGCGACGTCACCGCATCGCCGGACCGGCTGATCGGCGGCCTCGGGCCGGCGCTCCTGGTCGGGGGTTTGGGGGAATGCCTCGGTGCGGTCGCGGCGCTGCTGCTGATCCGCCGCGATGCGCTGGAACGAAAGGCCGGCTGAGCCTCAGGCGTCGCCGCGCAGGGCCGCCTGCAGGCGCTTCAGCTCGGCCAGCAGCACGGTCAGCTCGTCACGCAACTCGGCCGAGATGCCCTGGGCGCGACCGTCGCGCCCGGCACCGGCCAGAAGCGAGAGCTGGGCTTCCTCCCGCGGCTTAGCGGCGGGCTTGGCCCGGGTAACCGGGACAGGCCGGGCCGGGCCGGACGGGACCGCGGCTTCGTCGGAGGAGGCTGCCGCCGGCGCCTCGGTCTCGGCCGACTTGCCTTCCTTCAGCAGGCGCTGCACGCCCTTGATGGTGTAGCCCTCCTCATAGAGGAGGCGCTGGATCCGGCGCAGCAGCTGGACGTCCTCGGGGCGATAGTACCGACGCCCGCCGCCGCGCTTGAGCGGGCGGACCTGGGAGAACTTGGTCTCCCAGAACCGCAGCACATGCTGCGGCACGGCGAGATCGTCGGACACTTCGCTGATCGTGCGATAGGCCGTCGCCGATTTGCGCAGCGGCGCGGGCTTCGCCTCCGATCCTCCGATTCCGGCCATGGCTTACTCGTCGTCGTCCGGGGGCGGATTGGTGCCGTTGATGCGCCCCTTCAGCACATGCGAGGCGCGGAACACCAGCACGCGGCGCGGCAGGATCGGCACTTCCTGCCCCGTCTTCGGGTTGCGGCCGATTCGCTGGCCCTTCTGGCGCACGCCGAAGGTGCCGAAGGACGAGATCTTCACCGTCTCGCCGCGCTCCAGCGCCTCGGAGATTTCTTCAAGTACCGTCTCAACAAGATCGGCAGACTCGTTCCGAGACAAGCCGATTTCCTGATAGAGCGATTCACTGAGCTGGGCTCGTGTCACCGTTTCCGCCATGCCGCCTCCCCCTGACGGACAATTGCGAAGAAGACCGTCGAAGGACGGTACCCTCCACAAAATAATCCGTCAATTCCAAAGCGTTGAGCGGATTTCCTAACGAGCCCCGAAGGCGAGGCCCGCTAACTGCTTATCGGCAGACTACCAGCGGACCAGGGCGGCGCCCCAGGTCAGCCCGCCGCCCATGGCCTCGAGCAGCACGAGATCACCGGCCTTGACGCGACCGTCATTGACGGCCTCGGCCAGCGCCAGCGGGATCGAGGCGGCGGAGGTGTTGGCGTGCTTCTGCACCGTCAGCACCACCTTCTCCGGCGGCAGGTCGAGCTTGCGGGCGGTGGCGTCGATGATGCGCTTGTTGGCCTGGTGCGGCACCAGCCAGTCGATGTCGGACGGCGACAGGCCGTTGGCGGCCAGCGCCTCCTCCACCACCTCGGCCAGGTTGATGACCGCGTGCTTGAACACCTCGCGGCCCTCCATCCGGACATGGCCGACGGTGCCGGTCGAGGACGGGCCGCCATCGACGTAGAGCTTGTCCTCGTGCCGGCCGTCGGAATGCAGATGGGTCGACAGGATGCCGGGGTCGTCGGTGCTGCCCCCGCCTTCGACCGCGCGCAGCACCACGGCGCCGGCGCCGTCGCCGAACAGCACGCAGGTGCCGCGGTCGGTCCAATCCAGCAGGCGGGAGAAGGTCTCGGCGCCGATCACCAGCGCGGTGCGCGCCTGGCCCAGGCGGATCATGTTGTCGGCGATCGACAGGGCGTAGATGAAGCCGGAGCAGACGGCCTGGACGTCGAAGGCGGCGCCGCGGGTCATGCCCAGCGCGGCCTGGACCCGCACCGCGGTGGCCGGGAAGGTCTGGTCCGGCGTGGTGGTGGCCAGCACGATCAGGTCGAGGTCGCTGCCCTCGACCTTGGCCATGGCCAGTGCCTTGCGGGCGGCGGCGAGCGCCAGGTCGGAGGTCTTCTCGTCCGGCGCCGCGATATGGCGGACGCTGATGCCGGTGCGCTGGACGATCCACTCGTCCGAGGTGTCGACCTTCTGGGCCAGCTCGGCATTGGTGACGACCCGGTCAGGCAGGGCGGAACCGCATCCGATGATGCGCGCGCGGCGGACTGTCATTGCGGTTGTTCGATCCCGATCGGAGCAGTCGTTGGTCCTGTCGAAGCGCTGTCGTCGCCGTTCCGAGCGCCTTCGAAACGGCTGAACTCCTGCTTCACCTTATCATTGAAGCCGTGGATCACCAGATCGACGCCGACATCGATGGCATGGGCGAAGCCCTCGCCGTCGGTGCCGCCATGGCTCTTCACGCAGATGCCGTTGAGGCCGAGGAACAGCGCGCCGTTGTACTGGCGCGGGTCTGTCCGGTGCCGCAGCCGGCGGAAGGCGCCACGGGCCAGCAGGTAGCCGAGCGACGCGAGCCAGGAGGACCGGAAGGTGTGGCGCAGCCAGGTGGCGTACAGCTTGGCCGTGCCCTCGGCGGTCTTCAACGCGATGTTGCCGGAGAAGCCGTCGGTGACGACCACGTCGACCTTCCCGGCCGGGATGTCGTCGCCCTCGACGAAGCCTTCGAATCGGCCCGGGAATTCGATCTCGCGCAGCTTCGCGGCCGCGTCGCGTACCGGGTCCGGGCCCTTCAGCGCCTCCGACCCGACATTCAGCAGGCCGACGGTGGGGTCGACCAGGCCCAGCACCGCCCTGGCGAAGACCGAACCCATGATCGCGAACTGGACCAGGTTCTCGGCGTCGCATTCGATGTTGGCGCCGAGGTCGAGCATGACGCTCTCGCCGCGCAGCGTCGGAAAAAACGACGCGATCGCCGGCCGGTCGATGCCCGGCAGCGTCTTGAACACGATCTTCGCGGTGGCCATCAGCGCGCCGGTGTTGCCGGCGGAGACGACACATTGCGCCTCGCCCGCAGCCACGGCGTCGATCGCCAGACGCATGCTGGAGTTGCGCCCGCTGCGCAGCGCAGCGGAGGGCTTGTCCTCGTTGGTGATCACGTCGGCCGTGTGCCGAATCGTGGACACCGCGGCCAGCGCCGGCCGCTTCGCCAGAAGCGGCGCGATCCGCGCCTCGTCACCGACGATCAGAAAGTGCACATCCGGATGGTGCGTGCGGGCGATCTCAGCCCCTTCGAGCACCATCTCCGGCGCCCGATCGCCCCCCATGGCGTCGAGCGCAATCGTCACTGGGCCAGAGGCCGCCGGGTCGGACATTCCCTATGCGGGCGCAGTCGATCAGGCGGTCGCGGTCGTCTCGCTGACCACCTCACGGCCGTGATAGTGGCCGCAGGAGTCGCAGACATGGTGCGGACGAGCCAGCTCACCGCAATTCGCGCACTCGACATAGGTCGAGCCGGCCAGAGCGTGGTGCGAACGCCGCATGTCGCGCCGCGACTTCGACGTCTTCTTCTTCGGAACAGCCATTTGCTTGAACTCTCGATACGAAAAGGCGGCACCGGGGGGAGCCGCCTCAGACCGGCGTTACTTAATGGAAAAGGTCCGGCGGGGCAAGGAAAAGCGATCAGTCCTTCACGTCGCCGCCGTCATCATCCTTGGCGCCCTTGAGCACCGCGAAGGGCCGGCGCGTCTCCCCCTCGCCTTCCGGCGGCTCGGCCGCGGGCTCGGGCGCGTCGGGCGAGCGCGGATAGGGGTCGAGCGCCAGCGACAGGTGCTGCGCCGCCAGCTCGCCCAGGTCGATGCGGCCGTCGACCAGCGGCTCGACCTCCGCCGCCAGCGGGTCGACCTCGACCTCCGCCTCGTCCCGCCCTTCCCCGGCGGCGAAGACGGCCTCGATCTCGTCCTCGACCGTGGCGGGCACGGGGTCGAGCGTGACGACGCAGCGCTGCACCACCGCCGCGGTCAGCGCACCGGTCACGACCACCGTATCGCCGCGCCCCGGCGCCAGGGTGAAGCGGGCCTTGAACGCGTCCAGCGCCAGCAGGTCGAAGCGCCGAGCCAGCGCCGCGCGCTCGGCCTCGTCGGCCTCGATGGCGATGACCCGGCCGCCGCGCGGCAGGGTGTTGACGCCGACGGGGCGGCTGAATTCGGGGGTCGTCATCAGGCTGCCTCCACCATGTCCGGCGCCGGGCCGAACCGGACATCTCCCGCCAGGAACGCCGCCACCGGCTGTGCCGCCAGCCCGGCGACCTCGCGGCGCAGATAGGCGGCGACCGCCCTCACCTGCCCCGCCCCGGGCTCGACCGTGCCGTACAGGTTACGGCGCAGAGCCGCCTCCAGTTCCTCCGGATCGTCCGCGGCCAGGCCGTGGTCATAGGCGACGACACGGCCGTAGAAGCCGCGGCCCATGGCCTTCACCTTCTTGCCGATGCTGAAATCGGTCACGCCGATCTCTCGCAGGCTGAGGTCCATGTCGCTGACCATGTGGTCGAACAGGGCCTGGGCGAAGTCCGGCGCCGGCGGCGCCTCGCGCTTCAGCCGGTGCAGCACCAGGAAGGCATGCAGGGCCACGGCCTCGAACCGGCCGTCCAGCGTGTCGGGCACGCCGCAGGCGGTGTAGAAGGCCGGGCTGCGCGCCTGCTCCACCAGCTTGACGTACAACTCGGCGGCCTGGCGTTCGCGGCGGTGGCGGGTGAACAGCTTGGACAGCACGGGACCGATCGGATTTGCGCAAAGGACGGCGATATTGGTCGAACTCGAACTGGTGTGCTAGAGGGAAGCCTTCAATGGACAGCCCCGCGGGGCGTGGAGAGATGAGTCGATGACGGAAAGAGCAAGGGTCGTCCGGACCATCGCGGCCGGCCTGCTCGTGGCGGCGGCGCTGTCGGCCTGCACGCCGCGGGTGGCGACGCGCGGCAACCTCGTCGAGGATTACCGGCTCGAGCAGGTCCACACCGGGACCAGCACCAAGTCGGATGTGGCGACGATCCTGGGGACTCCGACCACGGTGTCCACCTTCGACGACAACACCTGGTACTACATCGGCCAGCGGGTCGAGACGGTGGCCTTCTACGCCCCGGAGGTGACCAAGCGCCGGGTCCTGCGCATGCAGTTCGACCCGACCACCAGCACACTGACCGACATCAAGGAGCTGAGCCTGGAGGATGGCGAGCAGGTGGCGCTGGTGTCGCGCCAGACGCCGACGCTGGGCCGCCGCATCGGCATTCTGGAGCAGTTCCTGGGCAATATCGGCCGCTTCAACGACAGCGCCGCCGGCACCACGACCGCCCGCGGCGCACCGGTCGGGTCGGGCGGCGTCGCCAGCTCGGTCGCCGGCGGCAACTACTAGCCCCGGCCTGCGGGCATGAGAAAACCCCGGCGCCGATGGCGCCGGGGTTTCTGCTGTCAGGACCCGTCCTTCAATGGGCGAGGATCGCCAGCAGCAGCAGCGCCACGATGTTGGTGATCTTGATCATCGGGTTGACCGCCGGGCCGGCGGTGTCCTTGTAGGGGTCGCCGACGGTGTCGCCGGTGACGGCCGCCTTGTGCGCGTCCGACCCCTTGCCGCCGTGGTTGCCTTCCTCGATGTACTTCTTGGCGTTGTCCCAGGCGCCGCCGCCCGAGGTCATCGAGATGGCGACGAACAGGCCGGTGACGATGACGCCGAGCAGCATCGCCCCCAGCGCCGAGAAGGCGGCGGAGCGGCCAGCGATCGCCTCGACCACGAAGTACAGCACCACCGGCGCCAGCACCGGCAGCAGCGACGGCACGATCATCTCGCGGATCGCCGCCCGGGTCAGCATGTCGACCGCGCGCTTGTAGTCCGGCCGGCTGGTGCCGGCCATGATGCCGGAGTTCTCGCGGAACTGGCGGCGCACCTCCTCCACCACCGATCCGGCGGCGCGGCCGACCGCGGTCATGCCCAGCGCGCCGAACAGGTAAGGCAGCAGGCCGCCGATCAGCAGGCCGACGACGACGAAGGGGTCGGTCAGCGAGAAGGCGATCGGCCCGATGCCCTGGAAATATGGGTACTGCGCGGCATTGGCCGAGAAGAAGTTGAGGTCCGAGGTGTAGGCCGAGAACAGCACCAGGGCGCCGAGGCCGGCAGAGCCGATGGCGTAGCCCTTGGTCACCGCCTTGGTGGTGTTGCCGACCGCGTCCAGCGCGTCGGTGGTGACCCGGACCTCCTTTGGCAGGTCGGACATCTCGGCGATGCCGCCGGCGTTGTCGGTGACCGGGCCGTAGGCGTCGAGCGCCACGACCATCCCGGCCAGGGCCAGCATGCTGGTGACCGCGATGGCGATGCCGAAGAGGCCGGCCAGCAGATAGGTGACGATGATGGCGACGCAGATGATCAAGGCCGGGATCGCCGTCGATTCCATCGAGATGGCGAGGCCCTGGATCACATTGGTGCCATGGCCGGTGGTCGAGGCCTGGGCGACCGAGCGCACCGGGCGGAAATTCGTGCCGGTGTAGTACTCGGTAGTCCAGATCAGGAGGCCGGTGACGACCAGCCCGGCGACGCCGCACAGGAACAACGACAGGCCGTTGAAGCTGCCGCCGCCGACGGCGTAGCTGCCGCCGAAGCCGATCACCACCGCGGTCACCAGGGCGATTCCGATCAGGGACAGCACGGCGGAGACCACGAAGCCGCGGTACAGCGCGCCCATGATGTTGTTCGAGGCGCCGAGCTTGACGAAGAAGGTGCCGACGATCGAGGCCAGGATGCACACCGCGCCGATGGCGAGCGGATACACCATCATCGCCGCCATCTCGGCAGCCCCGGCGAAGAAGATCGAGGCCAGGACCATGGTGGCGACGGTGGTGACGGCGTAGGTCTCGAACAGGTCGGCCGCCATGCCGGCGCAGTCGCCGACATTGTCGCCGACATTGTCGGCGATCACGGCGGGGTTGCGCGGGTCATCCTCGGGGATGCCGGCCTCGACCTTGCCGACCAGGTCGGCACCGACATCGGCGCCCTTGGTGAAGATGCCGCCGCCGAGGCGGGCGAAGATCGAGATCAGCGAGGCGCCGAAGCCGAGCGCCACCAGCGGGTCGATCAGGCCGCGGCCGCTGGCGCCGGAGGCGACCAGGATGGTGTAGTAGCCGGCGACCGCGATCAGGGCCAGGCCGGCCACCAGCATGCCGGTGACGGCGCCGGAGCGGAAGGCGATGGCGAGGCCGGCGGCCAGGCCCTGGCGGGAGGCTTCGGCGGTGCGGACATTGGCGCGCACCGAGATGTTCATGCCGATGTAGCCGGCGGCGCCGGACAGCACCGCGCCGATGATGAAGCCGATGCCGACGGAGATGCCGAGAAGCAGCGAGACGATGATGGCGATGACCACGCCGACCACGCCGATGGTGAGGTACTGCCGGTTCAGGTAGGCGCCGGCGCCTTCCTGGATCGCGGCGGCGATTGCCTGCATTCGGGCATCGCCCGGACTGGCCGACAACACGCTCCGTGAAGCCCACACGCCATAGGCTAACGCGCCGAGGCCGCAGGCCAGCACGAAGACAAGGACCGCTGACATCATTCTTGAGTCCCTCGCCCCTGTTGATGACGTACCGGCCCGGTTCAGGCCGGCTCCGCTTCTTTTGCGAGGAAACGATGCCAGAGCGGGAAGGTGAGGGCAATGAGCGCGAAATATTTTTGCTTTATGGCAAAAGTCAGACGGACTGAGGCTGCTCCCGGCGACCTGAGAGGATGATGCTGAGGGCACCCCGGTCGGCGCCAGAGCGGCCGGAATCATCGCCGGCCGGCCGCGGTGGCGATGCGATGGAAACGCGTCGATCGAGGCCGGGCAGCGCTCTCAGAAATGCCGCCAGCCGGTCAGCGACTCGACGGCCCGGCCCTGCGGGTCGAGCAGCCGCGCCCCCTGCCCCGCCGCGATCCGGCCGATCCGCGTCACCGGCGTGCCCGCCGTC